>USLP01000390.1 GCA_900555525.1 uncultured Eubacteriales bacterium | reverse complement strand
ATTGAAAATAACGTTTTCGGCAATGCGCCGCACGGCAAAGCGGTTTATGCAAGAATTTCATCCGAAGCAAAAGAACAGCTTATTATAAAAAACAATAAAGAGGACGGTGTTTTTTATGGTGATTAAGGGATTTAAGATGAAGCTTTATGACGGCATGGCGGAGGAATACGAAAGACGTCATAATGCGCTTTGGCAGGAAATGAAGGACATGATACATGAATACGGCGGAAGCAATTACAGCATATTTTTAGACAAAGAAACAAATACGCTTTTCGGGTATATCGAGCTTTCCGATGAGGAAAAATGGTCAAAATCCGCAGAAACGGCTATTTGCCGAAAATGGTGGGATTATATGGCGGATATAATGGAAACAAACGAAGACAACAGCCCCGTATCGATTGACCTAATAAAAGTATTTCATTTAGATTAAAAAGCCACGATTGTGCCTGTATAAGACACGATAGTAGGTTGAAAATTATATTTTTGTATGATATAATTAAGCTATGAATACCATGTGAGTAGAAAGGATGCGAACAAATGAAGATTTTAAAGAAATTATTTTGCGCCGCTATAGCTTTGGGAATGATGTGCGCCCCCGTTACGGCTGAACAAAGCGCACCGGTTATTATCGGAGTTGACGAAATGGTTGCCGATAAGGCAGGGTGGACGGACAGCGAAAACGCAATCAAGTTTGAAAACAATTCCGTTATAAGAGAGCCGAACGGCAAAAATACAATCTATACCTATACGGCGAAAAAATATCAAAACGAGCTTTTGGAATTCAATATTAACTTCGGAGAATTTTCCGAGTATGATTGGGCAACTATAATGTTAAGAACTTGCGAAACCGATCAAGCCTATATGTGGAACATGAAACAGCACTATGCTTTTCTTATGCGTCCCGATTATGTCGAGGTTCAAAAACGAAACGGCGGAGCAATTGTTATCGGATTGTGGCCTCATGATATAAAGCCGAACGAAACGGCAACTATTCAGTGCGGAGCCGTTAATTTTAAAAACGGCGTACAGCTTATTTTAAAGATAAACGGAAAAGTTATTGTGAATTATTTTGACAATGATAATGTAATTACCGTTCCCGGTTGGTTTGCGCTTACAAATTCATCGACAGTTAAATTGTCCCCGTCCGAAAATAAGGAATTTTCTTTCGGAAATGCCATTGCGGCAGGACTTCATCTCACAGATTATGAGGCGGGCTCAACAAAGCTTACGGCATCATATGAAAAAATGGGCGGAGACGATGAAATGACATTAAGATGGTATGAGGGCGATTCCTCCGCATGGGAGCTTATTTCAAAAAAACATCCCGATCAATATGATTTCAAAGCCCTTTTAAAGGAAATTCCCGGTATGGAAAACAAAACGGAATATAATCTTACAGACGCTGATGTGGGAAAATATATATTCACAGGCGTTGAAACAAAAGATGGGTATATGACGCTTTCGGATGAAGTTTATATTGACCCATATACATATAAGACCTCAAAAGGAACATTTATTGTAAACGATTATGAAAAGGCTTATTCAAACGGCAAATATAAGCTTATAGACAAAACAAACGATATGTTTACCCCCGAGACGTTTGACGATGTGATTTATGTTCCCGTACGCTTCATTAATGAAGAAACAGGCGGAAAAACCGAGTGGAACGATGCGGAAAGAAGTGCGTCGTTTATAAACGGAAATAAATCGTCGAAGGTTTATGCGGATTCATCGACTGCCGTTGTTGACGGAAAAGAAATTACGCTTAAAAATTCACCCATTATTTCAAATTCTCGTCTTATGCTCGGCTTTGACGACATAAAAACAGTTTTTGGAATAAAAACGAAAATGTACGATAACGAGCTTATGAGCTTTTCTCGGGAAACTATTGAGCTTTCCGATGAAGAAGTGAATAAAATGGCGTCCTCTGTCATAGACGCCGTAATTAATAACTAACAAAAAGAAAGGACAAGAAAAAATGAACAAAAAACTAATTTCAAAGTTATTGGCGG
>USLP01000389.1 GCA_900555525.1 uncultured Eubacteriales bacterium | reverse complement strand
CAGCAGCGCCGCATTCGTACTGCCGTTCACGGCAACCGTCGCCACAGGTATACCCGACGGCATTTGAACCGTTGACAAAAGTGCGTCAAGCCCGTCAAATTCCGAAGCCTTAACAGGTATTCCTATAACGGGCAAAACTGTATTCGCCGCCATAGCGCCTGCCAAATGAGCCGCTTTTCCCGCCGCCGCAATAATAACTCCGAAGCCGTTATCATATGCATTTTTTGCAAATTCCATAGCCTGCACAGGTGTTCTGTGAGCAGATAAAATTCTTATTGTACACGGCACGCCGAATTCCTTAAGCTTATCCGCCGCAGGCTGTACAACAGGCATATCGCTTGCGCTTCCCATTACAATCGCAACTTTTTTCATAGCCGATATCCCCTTTCTTTAAAAAATAGAAAAATACATTAATATAGTACCACAAACTGCGCATTTTGTCAACAGCTTTTTGCAAAAAAAGTCAGAAAAGCGCTTTTAATATTTTTATTGTAACAAATCTTCCGATGTAATTTCCGAGAAGTGTAACCGCTGCGGCAATGCCCAAAACAATAACAAATGGAAAGAAAAGCCTTTTTATATCCCGTTCTCTTCCCGAACCGCTTTTCCCAAAAACCGCAGACGTTATACATGAATTTAAAACAAAGCTCTGTGCGGTTACGGCGGCAAGGCACGGAACGGTAAACACAAGATAATTAAAAAGTATGTACATTCCTGCCGCAAACCCCTTCATGCCGAACACTTTAATAAGGAAAGAAACAAAGAATCCGAGTGAAAATCCCGATTTAAAAGAAAAGAATCCCGATGCGGGCTTTCCGAACAAAAAAAAGCTCCACAAAAAAACAAGAAGCAGCGTTGTAATATCGCTTACGGAAAAAACCGAAGTCATGGGCGAATCAAAAGAAAGAGGCGCGTTTTTTGTCCATTCGTCCAGAAAGGTTTTGTAATCCGCAAAATTCTTGTCCGTTACCGCATTGGAATAAAACGCTCCGAAAACAAATCCGATAAAAATAATAAGAATTGCTGTAAGCCATGCTTGTTTCGTTTTATCAAAATGACTTTTTATACTGAAAATTCCAAACAATGTTAATTCCTCCGTTTCAAGTATGTATAACTAATTATTATGTATAACAAATAAAAAAAAGAAGTTTTCGCATAAATTTAATTAAAAAAACTTGACAAAACGGCAAAAACTTGGTATAGTATATAGTATAAGGGGGAGAATTGGTTTTGTGAAAAAAACAATTAACTTCTCACTGCCTAAAATATTTATTTAGCGGTATCTATAATTATTGGAAAGAGGGATTATTATGAATGAAAACGGCAGAAAAATCGTAGTTGTGGGAACAGGCTTTGTAGGTGCTACAATTTCCTATTCGCTTATTGCAAGAAATCTTGTAAACGACCTTGTATTGATTGATATAAATGACCAAAAGGCGCACGGCGAAGCTGTTGATATTTCTCATGCGGCTCCTGTTTTCGGCTCGGCAAAAGTAAGAGCCGGAGAATATAAGGACGTAAAAGACAGCGATATAATCATTATAACAGCCGGCGTAAACAGAAAGCCGGGCGAAACACGTCTTGACCTTGCAAGCAAAAATGTCGGCATCATGAAGAGTATTGTTGAAGAAATAATGAAATATTATAACGGCGGTCTCTTTATCATCGTTTCAAACCCTGTTGACGTAATTACAACAATGGTACAGAAATGGACGGGACTTCCCGCTGAAAAAATCATCGGAAGCGGTACGTCTTTGGATACTGTAAGACTTCGCCAGACACTTTATGAAATGTATAATGTAGACGTTAAAAACATTCATGCTTCCGTTATCGGCGAGCACGGCGAAACACAGTTCCCGTATTGGAGCGGTGTTGCTATAGGAAGCGTTCCGCTTAAAAAATATCCGAAAACGGACGGAACGTATATTACAGATGAAGAAATGGAACAGATTGCGCAGGACGTTACAAAATCGGGCGCATATATCATTAAAAACAAAGGCGCAACATACTTCGGCG
>USLP01000388.1 GCA_900555525.1 uncultured Eubacteriales bacterium | reverse complement strand
TTCGGACGGCGCTGTCGAGGTATCGCGCATTAATACGCAAAAGCTTGATATAAAAAATGCGGACGTTATAAAGCTTGATATACTGAAAAATCCGCTTCCGAAAAAGTATGACATGATACTTTCAAATCCGCCGTATATACCCATATGCGATATTGACGGACTTTCCGCCGACGTAAAGAAATATGAACCCGTAAATGCGCTTACGGACGGGCTTGACGGTCTCACATTTTACAAACGGCTGAAAATTCTTGCACAGGAGCATTTGAACGACGGCGGAATTATGCTTTTGGAAATCGGTATAAATCAGCTTGACGACATGAAGAAAATATTCGGAGAAATCGAATTTGTAAAAGATATAAATGGTATACCGCGAGTAATAATATACAAAAAGAGGTAAAGTCTTTATAAAATCGCCCATATCACTGTTTTTTGTTCGGGGCGGTACACCCCATGTACAGCACCGCTCACAAAAAACAGCACTATGAACAATTTTCTTTCAGACTTAATTTTTGTGCCTTGCGTCATGGAAAGGAATGGTTATATAAAATGAAATTAACGGAAGAAAAACTCAACTCAAAGACAATATATGAGGGTAAAGTAATAAATTTAAAAGTAAATGAGGTAAAGCTTGAAAACGGCTGTACCGCAGTACGTGAAATAGTAGAACACCCCGGCGGAGTGTGTGTTTTGGGCATAGATGCGGACAAAAATGTGCTGATGGTTAAGCAATACCGTGCGCCGTTTGAAACCGTGCTTTTGGAGGCTCCCGCAGGAAAGCTTGACAAGGGCGAAGAACCGCTTCACTGCGGACAGCGTGAATTTTTGGAGGAAACGGGATATACCGCCGACAAATTCACAAGAGTCGGAGAATTTTATCCGTCCGTCGGCTTTTTGACGGAAAAAATTCATGTTTACATTGCCGAAGGGCTTCACAAAAAAGCACAGCGCCTTGACGAGGATGAATTTTTGAACGTATGCAAGTACAGTATAGACGAGCTTGTAAATATGGTTATGCACAACGAAATAAAAGACGCAAAAACCGTTATAGCAATACTTATGGCAGAAAAATATCTGAAAGGCTGATACAAATGGAAAGAAACAAGGAACTTAAGAAAGAAATAGAAGCGCTTTCCGATGAGCTTGCACGTTTGCAAAGGCTGATGAAAAAAGAAGAAATCCCCGTTATAATTGCCGTTGAGGGTTGGGGAGCGTCGGGAAAAGGAATTCTTATAAATAATTTCATTCTTCCGCTTGACCCCAGAGGCTTCTGCGTTTATACGATAAAGGACGAAAACGATGAGGAAAGCCGTTATCCGTTTTTGCGCAGATTCATGACGAAAACGCCCAAAAAAGGCGAGATTTCGATTTTTGACAGAAGCTGGTACCGCCGAGTGCTTAACGACCATATCGAAGAACGTGTTGCGCCCGAACGATTTACGCAGGACATAGAAGAAATAAATGACTTTGAAAAATTGTTTACGGAAGACGGATTTCTCCTTGTTAAGCTGTTTTTGAATATTTCAAAAAGCGAGCAAAAAAAACGCTTAAAGGAGCTTTCCGAAAATAAAGAAACGGCTTGGAGAGTAACGCAGGACGACATTAAGCACAACAAGCAATATGACAAATACGAAAAAGTGTTCCATAAAATAAGGGAACTTACCGATAAAAAGGACGCACATTGGAAAATCGTTGACGCAAACGATTTGGACGAAGCGTCTGTTAATATTATGAAATATCTTGCCGAGGTTTTCACAAAAAAGCTTTCCGAGCATGAAAACAAGCCGAAAATAGAACGTGCGGATATGAAAAAAACGCCCGAAACCGCGCACCTTTCATCTGTTGATTTAAGTGCGGATATTGAAAAAAAAGACTACAAAAAAGAGCTTTTTGAGTATCAGGAAAAGCTATCGCGTATTCATAACCGACTTTATCTTAAAAAACAGCCCGTTGCCGTGATCTTTGAGGGCTGGGATGCGGCAGGAAAGGGCGGAGCGATAAAACGCTTAACACAAGCGT
>USLP01000387.1 GCA_900555525.1 uncultured Eubacteriales bacterium | reverse complement strand
TTCTATCGTACGCGAAGCCATGATACCCGGAACACCGCAGCCTGTGCCGATAAGCATCGGTATAAAGGATTTACCGGAAAGTCCGAATTTTCTGAATACTCTGTCAAGTACGAAGGCGATTCTCGCCATATATCCGCAAGCCTCCAAAAATGCAAGGAGGAGGAACAATACGAGCATCTGCGGAACGAATCCCAATACCGCACCGACGCCGGCAACGATACCGTCGTTTATAAGTCCCGTAAGCCATTCTGCGCAGTTCATAGCTTCAAGTCCGTCTCCTACAAGTACGGGAATACCGGGAACCCAAATACCGTAGTTTGCAGGATCGGGCGCCTCAAAGCCGTTTTCCTCAAAATATTTAACTGCGTCAACATATGTCATCGCAACCGTCGATTCTTCATCGGCATCCTTGGGGATTGCGTCATAATATGCTGTGTAATCCGACGTTGCGAGTGTTTCTTCGTCTTCAACCTCTACAGTTGCCGTATCACTGTCGGGTGTGAAATTTTTCATCTCTGTGAGGGCTTCCTCTGCGTCAAGCTCTTCATCTGATACATCTATATCCGCAAATGCACTTACCGCTTGACTTGCCGCCGTATACTCATCAGACACCTCGGCATACTGCGAAGAACCTATTCCGAATAAATGCCAGCCGTCTCCGAAAAGTCCGTCGTTTGCCCAGTCTGTAGCCATAGAGCCGACAGACACCATCGAAAGGTAGTAAACAAGATACATTATAACAGCGAATATCGGAAGTCCGAGCCAACGGTTTGTAACAACCTTATCGATTTTATCGGAAGTTGAAAGCTGACCTGCGTTTTTCTTTTTATAGCAGCCTTTCATAAGCTGTGCGATATAAACGTATCTTTCGTTTGTGATAATGCTTTCCGCGTCATCGTCAAGCTCATCTTCAGCCGCTTTTATATCCTGCTCAATATGAGAAAGAATATTTTGGGGAATTGAAAGCTGTTCCAAAGCTTTTGAATCTCTTTCAAAAATCTTTATGGCATACCATCTTTGCTGTTCTTCGGGCATATCGTGAAGAGCCGCCTCTTCGATATGTGCTATCGCGTGTTCAACAACACCCGAAAAGCTGTGCATGGGAACTGTTTTTCCGTTTTGTGCGGCTTTGATAGCTTCCTCCGCCGCTTCGTTTATTCCCGTTCCTTTAAGAGCCGAGATTTCAACAATCTTACATCCAAGCTCTCTCTGAAGCTCGGGAATGTTGATTTTGTCGCCATTTTTCTTTACAACGTCCATCATGTTTATAGCTATAACAACGGGGATTCCAAGCTCCGTAAGCTGTGTTGTAAGATAAAGGTTTCTTTCAAGGTTTGTACCGTCTACAATATTAAGTATTGCGTCGGGGCGTTCGCCTATAAGATAATTTCTTGCGACAACCTCCTCCAATGTATACGGAGAAAGCGAATAAATACCGGGAAGGTCTGTTATAACAACGCCGTCATGCTTTTTTAGCTTACCTTCCTTTTTTTCAACCGTAACACCGGGCCAGTTTCCCACAAACTGATTTGAACCCGTAAGTGCATTAAAAAGTGTGGTCTTACCACAGTTCGGGTTACCTGCAAGAGCAATTCTGATACTCATTTTTTATCCTTCCTTTCTTATTATTCAACTTCAATCATTTCTGCGTCCGCTTTTCTCAGCGAAAGCTCGTAGCCTCTTACGGTTACTTCTATCGGGTCTCCCAAGGGCGCAACCTTACGGATATGGACCTCCGCGCCTTTCGTTATACCCATGTCCATAATTCTGCGCTTTACGGCGCCCCCACCGTGAAGCTTTACTACTTTTACGGTATCGCCGATTTTTGCCTGTTTTAGCGTTTTCATACTGATTTCCTCCTATACAATAACTTTTTTAAACCATTATTTTCTGCGCCATTTCTTCGCTTATTGCGATTCGCGCTTCCTTGACGTTTACAATAACATTGCCGCCAAGCTTGTTTATTACCTTAACATTTCCTCCGACAACAAATCCGAGGTTTTCCAAGTGTTTTTTCACCTCGTCCTT
>USLP01000386.1 GCA_900555525.1 uncultured Eubacteriales bacterium | reverse complement strand
GATAGGCTCATTAAAGGGTCCACGTCACGGCGGTGCAAACATAAAAGTTGCGGAAATGATGGACGATTTGTTCAAAAACGTTAAGGATACGTCCGACCCCGTGCAGATAGAGCAGTATTTGAGAGATGTTCTCGATAAAAAAGCTAATGACAAAAGCGGTCTCGTTTACGGAATGGGACACGCTATTTATACGGTTTCCGACCCAAGAGCCGTTCTTTTGAAGGCTAAAGCAAAAGAACTTGCCAAAGAAAAGGGTGAAAAAGCAATGGAGATTTTCAAGGTTTATTCCGAGGTCGAAAAGATTACACCGCATCTTATAAACGAACGCAGTGCAAAATCAATCTGCGCCAATGTTGACTTATATTCGGGTTTTGTTTATCAAATGCTCGGTATTCCGAGAGAACTCTTCACTCCGCTTTTTGCCATTTCGAGAGTTGCGGGCTGGTGCGCTCATATTCTTGAAGAAATAAGCACGGGCGGACGTATTATAAGACCTGCATATAAGAGCGTTTCTCCAAAAAAATCATACGAAGAATAAAAGGTCGGTTATATGAACTTAAGTATATCATATTTGACAGCGGTATTCGGAATTATATGCGCCAAATGCCTCGGATTCCTGCGTGAAAGCGTTGTTGCGGGGAAATTCGGGGCGTCTTCGCTTACGGATATTTACTTCCAGGTTTTCTCCGTTGCAAACGTTGTTTTTACCGCCGTCGGCGTTTCGCTTTCGGTTTTGGTCGTAAAAAGCATAAATGCGTCAAAATGCACAAACGAGAGAGGTTTTGTAAAAATCTTTCTCAAAAAAGCGCTGGCTTATTCGCTTATAGCCGAGCTTGTTTTGGCAGGTTTGGGCAAGGTCTTTGTAACGGCGCTTTTGCCGGGGCTTACGCAGAATGAATTTCATACGGCTCTCAAGCTTTATTATATAATGCTTCCGACGCTTCTTTTTATAACGCCTGCGTATACTTTAAACGGCGTATTGCAGAATAAGGGCAGATTTTTTGTTACGTCGGTTTTGAGTATGCCGTTTAACGTTATAATTATAGGAAGCTTGCTTTCGGGGTTAAAAAATATATACGCTTTCGGGGCGGTTACGACTGTCGGCTGGGCGGCACAGCTTCTTTTTCTTCTGCCGTTTTATTTTAAAAGCGTGCCGAAAACCTCGCAATCCGTTTCAAAAAAGGCGGTTTTCCAAAGCCTTACGCTGTCGGAACTGTGCTTTATAATTGTTTCAAACCTTGTTTTTCAGCTTCTTTTCGTTATGGATAAGGCTTTTGTAAGCGCAAATGCGGGCATGAGCTCCGCAATTCATTATTCAAGCTATCTTTTTACAACCGTTTCGGGCATATTCCTTGCGGGAATGTCGGCGGTGTTTTTCCCGAGCCTTACGAAAAGCATAAGCGAGAAAGACGAAAACGGAGCAAATTCGCTTATACGCTACACGCTTTTGTTTATGCTTGCGGTTTTTGCGGCATATCTTATGCTTGTCGGCTTGTATGCGAAAAATATTATATCGCTTTTGTATGAAAGAGGAAACTTTACGGCGGAAAACACACGTGTTGTTTCGGAATATTTCAGAATATATTCGCTTTGTATTTTCGGATATATAACGCAGGAGCTTTTGTTTAAGATTTTTTATGCGAAAAACAGATATAAGCTTACCGTTATTTCGGCAGTGCTTATCATGGCATCCAATCTTGCGGCGGATTTCATTTTTAAGAACAGTCCTTTTTTGATAGTCGTTTCAACAGCGGTCTTATGCTGTGTGCTTGCGGCGGCAATGTTTTTCGTGCTTTCAAGGGAGCATAAAGGGATTTTCAATCCGAAATTCGGAAAAATGAGCCTTGCAATACTTGCCTCGTCTCTTGTGTTTCCGCTTTGTTACTTGCCGTTTTATATGCTTGGATTTGCGGAAAATTCGGGAAAACTTTTTTTTGCCGTCCCTGCCGTAATCGGCTCGCTTGCATATTTGGCATTGCTTTGGAAATTTGGAATACTGAAAGAAATATTTTTATATAAAAATAAAACA
>USLP01000385.1 GCA_900555525.1 uncultured Eubacteriales bacterium | reverse complement strand
AGCGAGGAAAAAATGGGAATCCTCACCGCAATAGGCGCTGTTTCGCCTCCCGGAGGAGATATTTCCGAGCCTGTTTCGCAGGCTACACTGCGTATTGTAAAGGTTTTCTGGGGGCTTGACGCATCGCTTGCATACAGACGTCATTTCCCTGCCATAAACTGGCTCAACAGCTATTCGCTTTATATAGACAACCTTACGAAATGGCAGAAAGAAAACATAAGCCCCGACTTTCCCGAATTAAGAACAAAAATGATGACGCTTCTGCAAAAAGAAGCGGAGCTTGACGAAATCGTTAAGCTCGTCGGAATAGACGCACTTTCCGATGACGACCGTCTTATTCTGGAAACGGCACGCTCTATAAGAGAAGACTTTTTACAGCAGAACGCATTTGACGATAACGACACATACTGCTCTATGGGTAAACAAGCCGATATGCTTCGTATAATTCTGTCATTCTATGACGTTATGTCAAAGGCTGTTAAAGACGGCTGTGATATCGAGGAGCTTTTAAAGCTTCCCGTAAGAGAAAAAATAGGCAGGCTCAAATATGTTCCCGAGGATAAATGCGAAGAAGAATTTAAGCATACACAGCAGGAACTCAAAGATGAAGCCAATGCGCTCAGGAGGTAACGGATATGCAAAAAGAATATAAAACAATACAAGAGGTCGCAGGACCTTTGATGCTCGTTACCGATGTTGAAAACGTTTCATACGGCGAGCTTGCGGAAATAAAGCTTCCCAACGGCGAAAAAAGAAACTGCAAGGTTTTGGAAATAAACGGAAATAATGCGTTATTGCAGCTTTTTGACAGTGCGCAAGGCATAAACCTTGCCGAATCCACGGTGCGCTTTACGGGTCATGCAATTGAACTCGGCGTTTCGCCCGATATGCTCGGACGTGTATTTGACGGTATGGGACGTCCGATCGATAACGGTCCCGAAATTATAGCGGAGAAGAAGCTCGACATAAACGGACTTCCCATGAATCCCGCATCGAGAGACTATCCGTCGGAATTTATCCAAACCGGTATTTCCGCAATTGACGGACTTAACACACTTGTAAGAGGACAAAAGCTCCCGATATTTTCGGGAAGCGGTCTGCCCCATGCACAGCTTGCGGCGCAGATTGCAAGACAAGCTAAAATTTTGGGTAAAGACGAAAAATTCGCCGTTGTTTTTGCGGCTGTCGGAATAACCTTTGAAGAAGCTAACTTCTTTGTAAACGATTTCAAGAAAACAGGCGCAATAGACAGAACGGTTATGTTTACGAACCTTGCGTCCGACCCTGCAATCGAGAGAATTTCAACGCCTCGTATTGCTCTTACGGCGGCGGAATATCTCGCATTCGACCTTGATATGCACGTGCTTGTTATCATGACGGATATCACGAACTATGCCGAGGCGCTTCGTGAGGTTTCGGCGGCAAGAAAAGAAGTACCCGGCAGACGCGGTTACCCCGGATATATGTATACCGACCTTGCAACGCTTTATGAAAGAGCGGGCAAAAACGTATACTCCAAGGGTTCGATTACGCTTATCCCGATTCTGACAATGCCCGAAGATGACAAAACTCACCCGATTCCCGACCTTACTGGATATATAACAGAGGGTCAGATAATCCTTTCGAGAGAGCTTTACAGAAGAAACGTTCTTCCCCCGATTGACGTTCTCCCCTCCCTTTCAAGACTTAAAGATAAGGGTATCGGAGAGGGCAAAACGAGAGAAGACCATGCAAATACAATGAATCAGCTTTTCTCGGCTTACGCAAGAGGAAAAGAAGCAAGAGAGCTTATGACTATTTTGGGCGAAGCGGCTCTTTCCGAAACGGACAGAATATACGCAAAATTTGCCGAGCAGTTCGAGGACAAATATATTGCGCAGGGCTTCAATACGGACAGAACAATAGAAGATACCTTAAATACAGGCTGGGAGTTACTTCGTATTCTTCCCAGAAGCGAGCTTAAACGTATCAAGGACGAATATCTTGACAAATATCTTTAAGAGGGGGCGTCATCTATGGCAAGAATGAATGTCA
>USLP01000384.1 GCA_900555525.1 uncultured Eubacteriales bacterium | reverse complement strand
GGTTTTTATCCACTGAAGCTGTATCAAAAGCGGTCTTATGTATTGGCGTTGGAAAATGCAGAAAAATATGTTGATGTGTCTGCGCTTTCGGAGGAGGAGCTTTCGGACGAAAGCATACTTTCATATACCGTTTTCGGTCGTGTAAGTCCGCAGAGAAAACGGACTTTGATAAATAGCTTTAAAAGGGCGGGGCATACCGTTGCAATGACGGGCGACGGCATAAACGATGTTCTTGCGCTTAAGGATTCCGACTGCGGTATAGCTATGGCTTCGGGAAGCGACGCTGCGGCAAACGCTGCTGATTTGGTGCTTGTAAATTCCGATTTTTCCGCAATGCCCGACGTGGTGCATGAGGGCAGACGTGTAATAAATAATATTGAACGGTCGGCATCGCTGTTTTTGGTTAAAAATATTTTCTCGTTTATTATGACGGTGATTTCGCTGTTTTCGGTTTCGTTTTATCCGCTTAAGCCGATACAGGTTTCGCTGGTTGCCTGCTTTATGATAGGTATTCCTTCGTTTTTCCTGGCTCTTGAGCCTAACGAAAGCCTTGTAAAAGGGAAGTTTTTGAAAAACGTACTCAAAAATGCGGTACCGACAGCGGTCTCGGCGGCGGTACTCGTGGAATGTGCGCTTATAATGGGCGATTCGTTCGGAATAGATTACGATAAAATATCAACGGTTTCGTTTATTGTTTATGCCGTTTTGTCATATATGATGCTTTATAAGACGTCAAAGCCTTTTACACCTTTCCATATTGCTCTTTTCTCGCTTATGGGAACGGGGTTTCTTGCGTGTCTTATGCTGTTTCCGAAGTTCTTTAATTTTGAACTGCTCGACAGAGGTTGTATCGTGATGACGGCGCTCCTTTTGATTCCGTCATATCCTTTAAGATGCGGAATCGAAAAGATACTCGATTATTTTAAGAGGAGAGACTCATGAAAGAGAAATTTAAAAAGCTTTACAGAAACGGGCGAATAAGAAAATTATTAAAAGTTCTGCTTATTTTGGCATGGGCTTTTGTAATTGCCGTATGCTGGCAAAACAGAGATAAAATCAGCATAGACGGAATAGTCAATATTACGCCTGCGAGCATGAGTATGGCAATAACGCTTATGCTTGTGCTTTTTGCCTTAAAGAGCATGACGGTTGTTATATACTGCGGACTTTTGTATGTTGCATCGGGAATAGTTTTTCCGCTCCCGATTGCTATAGCGGTGAATTTTTTCGGGACGGCTTTGATGGTAACAATACCGTATTTTGTCGGAAGATTTACAGGAGCGGAAACGGTTCGCAATATAACGGAAAAACACCCGAAAATTGCCGAGCTCCAAAAAATCAGAACAAAAAACGAATTTTTGCTTGCGTTTTTTGTGCGTATTATCGGACTTCTTCCGAGCGACCCGATAAGCGCATATATGGGCGCAATAGGTGTGGAATACAAAAAATATTTGTGCGGCACGCTTTTGGGAATGCTCCCGTCCGTCATAACGCTCCCTGTTTTGGGCATGAGCATAACAGACCCGTCATCACCCGAATTTATAACAGCGCTTTCAGTCGAGCTTGGCGTAACCGTCATTGCCGTCAGCGCCTTCACGGTTTACAAAAAGAAACATAAAAAATAAAACGCATAAACCTGCAGGGAACGACACACAGGTTCGCTCCTGCTTGACGCCCGTTTTCGTGCAAAAAAAGAAGTCCGCCCTCGGACTTCTTTTTTGTTACCAAACTGCGATGTTGGATAAGATTTTTTCTATATCTTCGGCATCGGCTTTTTTGGGATTTGTGTCTGTGCAGGTATCTTTCAGTGCGCCTGCTATAATTGCCTCTTTGTTGAGGTCAAAAGCTTCTTTTGTTACGCCTGCGTCTTTTAATGTTTTCGGAATACCCATCATTTTCTGCATATATTTAAGTTCCTCGATAAGGCTGTGAACGCCTATGCGCACATTATCTCCGGGGAGACCGAGCCTGCGTGAAATTTCAGCGAGCCTGAATGCCGTTTCAGTATGCGACGACGTGCCGAAGCGGCCGTCAAGGTCTGC
>USLP01000383.1 GCA_900555525.1 uncultured Eubacteriales bacterium | reverse complement strand
GCGGTGCAGTCATTTGCAGAAGATTTAACGAAAAAGCTTGCAGTTGTTCCAAAGGTTTCAAACAAGGTTAATATTGCTTTTGATGAGATATATTCAAATATCGTAAATTACAGCAATGCGGACATTGCGGAAATAAAATACGAAATTGTCGGTGGCAAACTGATTTTGACATTTTCCGATAACGGCACACCGTATAATCCGCTTGAAACGAAAGAACCCGATGTTACTCTTTCCGCAGAGGACAGAAAAATCGGCGGGCTTGGAATCTTTATGGTTAAAAAAATGACGGAAAGTATGGAATACAAGTATGAAAACGAAAGAAATATTTTAAGCATTGTTATTTCGCTCGGATAAAAAACTTTTGTTTTTTTGTTGTCCTTTTGTTGTCCTTAAGGGGCTATAATGAATTTGAGGTAAATCACAACAATAAAAATATGTCATGAAGGAGAGTTTGACTATGAAAATTAAAACAAAAATCATTGCATCGTCCATAGCGGCGATAATGCTGTGTACCGGCAGCTTGGCATTTGCCGAGAGCAAAGACTATACTGATGTAAATAAGCAATCACCGTATTATGACGCAATCATGTACATGACCGACACAGGCGTGTTTACGGGAGTATCGGACACCGAGTTTGCACCCGAAACAAGCCTTACAAGAGGTATGTTTGTAACACTTCTCGGCAGAGTTTACGAAAATCTTAACGGCAGCGAAGGCGCACCGGAGAAACCCGCTCTCCAAACAAGCTTTAAGGATGTTAAAACCTCCGATTACTACTGTGCGGCGGTTTCGTGGGCGCAAGAAATCGGAATTTTATCGGGTTACAGTGATGAAATTTTCGCTCCGAACGATTATTTGACAAAGCAGCAGGCGGTTACGATTCTTCACCGTTTTTCAAAATATGCAAAGGATGAGTTTTCCACGGGAGAAGACACAAACATTCTTTCATATGAGGATTATGAGAATATTTCGGACTATGCAATCCCCTCAATTCAGTGGGGACTTGAAAACGGAATAATAACCGATAACAGAACAAAAATCAATGCAGATGAAACGGTTACGAGAGCGCAGGCGGCACAGTATCTTTACAACTATACCGAGAAATGGTTTAACAGCCGCAGTGATGCGGAAGTAACAGAGTAATTTTAGGAGAAAGGAAATGATTAAATGAAAAAACTCTTGTCTGTATTATTAACATTGGTGATGATTGTATCGGTTTTCGGTTCGTTCCCGGTGATCGCAAGTGCTGAAAGTGCGCTTGCACAATTTATTGATTCAAACGGTAATGCAACTGACTGCCAAACCTTTGAAGAGGCTTGGGAAAAAGCTGTTAACGGCAAAGCTACCTTTAAGCTTCTGTCGAACTGGACGGTGTCGGGCGGTGATTTCGGCGCAAACGAAGAAAATGAAATGAAAAAACTTCTTTTCTTTAACGGCGGTGCACTGTCTGTGCCGCAGGACTTCAGCGTGACCATAGATTTAAACGGGCATAAAATCAGCCGCGACAAAGGCGTAAACAATATGACGGACGACGGCAGCGTTATACGCCTTTTTGATAAAGCAACGCTTACGATTGACGATACATCTAAAAATAAGGATGGTGCAATAGAGCGCGGAAGCTCTAACTACGGCGGCGGCATCTATGCACCGTCAAACAACACCGTCACGATGAAGGGCGGCAGAATACGCCTGTGTAACGGTTACTACGGCGGCGGTGTGTATCTGGATTCAAGCTCAAAATTTATAATGAACGGCGGCAGAATCGAGCATAACACAGGTTACTACGGCGGAGGCGTTTATGCAGAGGATGACGCTGTGTTTGAAACGCACGGCGGCGCAATATCGGAAAACCGTGCAACTGCGGACGGCGGCGGAATTTATCTGTGGTCGGCGCAGGCAAACCTGGATAATTGCAGCGTGTCGGACAACAGGGCGAAAAACGGCGGCGCCATCTATTCCGATTATAATGTTTTTAAAGACTATTCCTATATTGTGATTAACAATTCAAAGATATTAAATAACACTGCCGATAACTATTACGGCG
>USLP01000382.1 GCA_900555525.1 uncultured Eubacteriales bacterium | reverse complement strand
TAACGGCGAAAAAATAACGTTTGACCAGATTCCCGTTATCGAAAACGGAAGAACACTTGTTCCGCTCCGTGCGATTTTTGAAAAAATCGGCGCCGAGGTTACGTGGAACGGCGACACGCAGACCGTAACGGCAAAATCGGGTGATACCGAAATTTCACTTACCATAAACAATACCACAGCATACAAAAACGGCGAAACCGTTACGCTTGACGTTCCCGCAAAAATCATAAACGGCAGAACGCTCGTTCCCGTAAGATTTATTGCCGACTGCTTCGGTGTGGAAGTAAACTGGGACGGAGTAATGCAAAGAGTATCGCTTACTTCAAAATAAGTTTGTAAAAAAAGAAAGGATTAAAAAATGAAAAAATTTATTTCAATTATTTTAACAGTATTTATGCTTGCACAGCTTTTTACATTCTGCGCTTTTGCAAAGGATACGATAACAAATATTCATTGGTCGGAAGATGCGAAAGGTGCCATTGCGTATGACGGAATATCGGGCAAGACCGCAACATACAAAATTTCCGTTTATAAGGATAATGAGTTTGTTGACGTTATATTAAGCGAATATGAATATGAATATGCCGAAACCGAAGGAGAATGCGAGGACGATATTGTATGGGCTATGAAAAAATACGGCAACGGAAGCTATACCGTAAAAATCGGCGTCATAAATGGAGATGTAAACGATTATGACGATTACGAAACATATGAGAACGTTCCCGTTATTACGGAATCCGAAATGTCTGCGCCGTATATCTATACAGGCTCTGACGCAGAACCCTCCGCGCCTGTTCAAGATGATAACGCAGACACGGCTCCCGCACAGTCGTCAGCGCCCCAAGAACCTGCACAGCCGGCACAGCCGTCAGAGGAGATTTCGGCAGGTATCGGCAAAAAAGACAGAAGTAATCTTAAATTTGACGAAAACGACCTTTTGGAGGCATCAAAGGCTTGCCAAAACGCAATGAGCTATTGCTATAAAATAGGCATTATGCCCAACGTATACGAGGACGCAGGCAAGGTTGTAACGGCAGAGGGATTTGCAAAGATTTTTGCAAAGTTCAGCGACAGAGACGCATTTGTACCTACCGACAGCTCATCAAGACAAATCGTAGGACCTATGACGTTTGAAGAAATTGCATCGCCGTTTATTACCGCATTGGGAATACGCGTTTTGGGATCCTTCTCGGAAAGGGAGAAATTTATGCTTGCCGTTAAATCGAATTTGCTTTCCGCAACGGATATTTTGGACTTTAACGATTACATGACATATGCACAGCTTTCTCAAATTGTATATAACGCATATAACTGTAATACTACTCGCAAAAACTTTAACGGTATTTTGGAACAAAGACACGCGGAAAGGGTATTTGAAAAAGGATATGAAAAATACCGAACAAATAAGATAGAAATAAACGGAGATACAGCAACGATAAGCGGTACAAAATATTCGGCGGACGCTTTAGCCAAATTGCAGGACGTTGAAAATCTTTCCTTTAAAATCGGCGATAACGATATAAAGAATAATAACGGAAAGCCAATGGAAATCCTTGTTAAAGACGGTGTGATAGAAATTGCAGTACCTGCGTCCGTGGAATCCGACAGTATTGGCAAGCTTTTAACTCCTGTAGTTAAAATAAGTCTTACAATAGGAAACACGACAGCGACTCTTAACGGAGAAAACGTTGAGTGCGATGCCGCTCCGATAATCAGAAACGGACGCACAATGCTCCCGATTCGTTTTATTGCGGAAGCCTTGGGTGCAGATGTAAGCTGGACAGAGCAGACAAAAACGGTATCTGTGAAAAAATTTAATTTCAGCATTTCCTTGTTTGTCGGCGGTGTGTCCGCGGAGGTAACAAAAAACGGAAGAGTAGAAAAGGTTGAACTTGATTCTCCCTCGTTCATTGAAAACGGAAGAACATATCTTCCCGTAAGATTTGTTTCCGAAAATTTAGGTGCAAAAGTAGACTGGAACGGCGATACGCAGACAGTTACAATCGAAAACATAAGAGAATAGTGCATTCGTACACGGGCGGTCTTTATGACCGTC
>USLP01000381.1 GCA_900555525.1 uncultured Eubacteriales bacterium | reverse complement strand
TTTTTGTTACCGTTTTTCGACGCTGTTTTGCAGGAATATGTCACCGTGTGGTACACGCGGCGAGAAAAAGACGCGCGGTTGATTTCCTGACGAAGCGTCTGATTTTTTGCAGAACCGGCGCGAAAATGCTTGCATTTCCTTGAAGTTGTGGAAAAAAGTTAAGGAAAATTGCGGGAAAATTCGTTTTCGCGGTTGACATCGTGTTTTGGATATCGTATGATACAAAAGAATCCGTAATTGTTTATGTTAACTTTGCGCCGTTACACGCAAAAATGACGAGGAAACACATTTTGTTACTGTTTTTTAACTTCGTCTTTTTCGGCATAATTATCCTTTTTGCATTTACGTATTTTTTATTTCGGTATTGTTTTTTTAGCTGTGTCGCCTTGTATGATGCAACACAATTATAGCACCAAAAAAATTAACATCAATATACAGATGTGATAAATTTGAGCACCGCATCGCGCAAAGTAGTGTAAAAATCGCAAAGCACCGCTACATTATGTGTTTAGGTAACCGAACTTACTCTTGGTCGGTTAAACCTATAAAATAATCGGCGGAAACATTATAAAATTGACAGAGCTTGATTAAATCCTCGATTTTTAATTCCGCTCTTCCGGTTTCGATATGGTTGTAGCCCTGTTGGGATTTGTTGATGATTTCACCTACTTGCTTTTGTGTTAAATCTCTGTCTTCCCTGATGTTTCTCATCCTTGTTCTGTAATCCATTTCCACAAAACCTCCATTGTAATTTGTGAAAATGTTAGCATACTCAAAAGCTGAGTATTGACATATACTCAATAATTGAGTATTATCATAAATGAAGTGTTTTATTATTGAGAAGGAGTTGTAAATAAATGGAAAAACAGAAAACGTCATCAAAACGTAAAGCGGCAATCAAAGTGATTGTGGCGGTATTGCTGATAGCTATAATGACCGGCATATCGTTCGCAGTTGCAAATTTTGTGCACAACAGAAAAAGCGTGCAGGCATCAAGCGTTAAAAACGGCTTGTCCGCATACGAGCTTGCGGTGCAGCAGGGATATGCGGGAAGTCTTGATGATTGGCTTGTTTCTCTCCAGGGTAAATCGGCATATCAGATTGCCGTCGATAACGGATATTCGGGCAGCGAAAAGGATTGGAGCAAAACCCTTACCGCAATGTCGAAAAAAGACAAATCCGATATCAGCTCCGCAGCATTTTCGGAAAAAGGCGACCTTGTAATTACACTTTCCGACGGAACAAAAATCAATGTCGGTAAGGCGGTCGGTGCAAGCGGTAAAGACGGAAAAGACGGTAAGGACGGCATAGAAATAAAATCGGCAAAAATCAATGATAAGGGCGAGCTTGTCATTTCCTATTCCGACGGCAACAGCGTAAATCTTGACAAGGTTGTCGGTGAAACAGTAAACAACGGAGTCGGTATTGCTTCTTCGATTATAAATGAAAAAGGCGAACTGGTGTTGACTTATACAAACGGCGAAACTGCCAACCTCGGCGGAGTAGTCGGCAAAGACGGTCGTGACGGCAAAAACGGTGCTGACGGAAAAGATGGCAGAGACGGTACGAGCGGAACGGACGGTATAAGCATTTCTGCAGCGGCTATAAATGAGTCGGGTGAGCTTATTATTTCATATTCGGACGGGACGACTGCAAACCTCGGTAAAGTAGTAGGTTCCGACGGTATAAACGGTGTGGACGGCACAAACGGTAAAGACGGCATAAGCGTTTCTTCCGCCGAAATCAATTCGGAGGGTGAGCTTGTGCTTTCGTTCTCTAACGGTCAGCGCGCCAATGTAGGAGCGGTTGTCGGCGCAAAAGGCGACAAGGGCGACAAAGGCGATAAAGGCGAGCAAGGCTTGCAGGGAGCAAAAGGCGATAAGGGTGACAAAGGCGAAAACGGTCTTAACGGTTCGGACGGTATAGGAGTTAAAAAGTCCGAAATCAACAGCGCAGGTGAGCTTGTAATCACATACACAAACGACCTTACCGAAAACCTCGGCCCCGTTGTCGGTGCAAAAGGTGACAAGGGAGACAAAGGCGACCAAGGCGGACAGG
>USLP01000380.1 GCA_900555525.1 uncultured Eubacteriales bacterium | reverse complement strand
CGATAGCCGTAATCGGAACGCCTTTAGCAGAATTGAATTCTTTGGAAATGCAGGGGCACTGTGCGGCAGGAGCTGTGAATCTGGAGTTGGGGTGTGCGCCTTTTCTTCCGCAGTCCTTTGTCCAGCGTTCGCCTGTCCAGTCTGTACCTTCTTCGGGAACGTCGCCGTCTGCGCCTTCCCACCAAACTGTATTATCATCTTTAAGAAATACGTTTGTGAATATTGTATTTTTCTTTGTTGTAGCAAGTGCGTTGTAGTTTGTCTTGCTGCTTGTTCCGGGAGCAACGCCGAAGAAGCCGTTCTCGGGGTTGATAGCGTAAAGTCTGCCATCGGGACCCTGCTTCATCCAAGCAATATCGTCACCTACTGTGAATACTTCATAACCAGCCTTCTTGTATCCCTCGGGAGGAATAAGCATAGCGAGGTTTGTTTTACCGCAAGCGCTCGGGAAAGCAGCGGAAATATATTTAACTTCGCCCTGGGGATTTTCAAGACCCAAGATGAGCATATGTTCAGCCATCCAGCCTTCTTTTCTTCCCAAATAGCTTGCAATTCTTAAAGCAAGGCATTTTTTACCGAGAAGAACGTTTCCGCCGTAAGCGGAGTTAATGCTCCAAATAGTGTTATCTTCAGGAAAGTGAACGATATATCTCTCTTCGGGATTAACGTCTTTTTTAGCATGAAGACACTTTGTAAAGTCGGAAGAATCTTCTTGGTTTTCAAGCTGTTTCATAGCCTGTTCGCCGATTCTTGTCATAATTGCCATGTTAAGAACAACATAAATGCTGTCCGTAAGCTCAACACCTACTTTTGAGAACGGTGAGCCGTATACACCCATGATAAAGGGGATAACATACATCGTTCTGCCGCTCATAGAGCCGTCAAACAGCTTTCCGAGCTTATCATATGCTTTTGCAGGCTCCATCCAATTGTTTGTAGGACCTGCGTCAATTTCTTTGGAAGTGCAGATAAAGGTTCTGTCCTCTACTCTTGCAACGTCGTTCTGTGCAGTTCTGTGATAGAAGCAGCCGGGGAGTTTTTCCTGGTCAAGACGAATCATTTCGCCCGATTTAACGGATTCCTCTCTTAATTTTTCAAGCTGTTCTTCGCTCCCGTCAATCCACATAACATTTGCGGGTTTTGTAAGAGCTTTCATTTCTTCAACCCATGATGAAACGCTTTTGTTTTCAGTCATAAAAAATCCTCCTTCTCTCTTCTGAAAAACGTCTTATTATATAAAAAATCGAAATTCCTTAATATGGAAAATCAAATTTTATCCAGTTTATCTTATTGTACCATACTTTATCATAAAATGCAAGCTTTTTTTGAAAAAATTTCATTTTCGTCATTTATTTTTTTATTCTGACAAAATATCGCTTATTGTTTTGAAATCTGACAGTGAAAAGGTTTCACCGCGTGCCATAAGCGGCAGCCCCGCCTTCTTTAAAATTTCCTCTGCTTCGGTTCTCGAAATCCCGAATGTGTTTATCATGCAGTTTTGAAAGGTTTTCCGTCTGTTTGAAAATGCTGATTTAACAACCTTAAAAAACATTTTTTCGTCGTTTGGAATTACTTTCGGCTTATCTAAAAAGTTAAGCTTAACGACAGCGGAAGGAACTTTCGGAACGGGGGAAAAACCAAGAGGGGAGACCTCGGTTATAATTTTTGTGTCGCAGAAATAATTGCACAAAACGGAAAGTGCGCCGTAGTCCTTACTGTGTTCGTCCGCACATATTCTTTTCGCAACCTCAAGCTGAACCATAACAGTCATTGATTTTAAGTTATATCGGCTTTCAATGAGCGTGGTTATTATCGGAGTTGTTATATAGTAGGGGAGGTTTGCGACAACTATTGTGTTGTCCGTTATAAGAGAAGAAATATCGGTTTTCAAAACGTCCTGTTTTACAAGCTTAAAATTCGGAAAACTTCCAAATTCATTCTCCAAAAAACTGTACAGCCGTTCGTCGATTTCTATTGCGGTAAGTGATTTTGCACATTTTAAAAGCGGTCGTGTTACCGCGCCTTTTCCGGGACCTATTTCTATAACGTCTGGTGTTTTAT
>USLP01000379.1 GCA_900555525.1 uncultured Eubacteriales bacterium | reverse complement strand
TCCGCAACGAAATTCACGGACATTATCGTTGAGATTACCGCAGCTAATTCCGCGGAATTAAAAACCAACATCATCGTTAAAGTCAATACCGTGTTTGTTAAAATTCCGAACGCGCCCGCCAAGGAAAGAGGAAGTATTTCGCGAAGGAATTTGCTTTTTGCGTTTTTCGTAAGCCAAGATACGAAAAGATACACAAAGTACGCGACTACGCCAATAAAGACGCGCGGCAAAATCGAAACCAAAGGATTCATAAATACGACAAATCCGATGATAAACGAAAGAACGAACGAGCATGCGCCGAATATCGTTCCGCCGACAAACATCGTCTTTTTATCGCCGAAAAGACTGATACCGACGGCAAGCGGCAAAGTAAGAATCGCCGGCGTGAATTGCCCGAACAAAAAGCTGAACGCGTATGTTTCCGTCAAAAGAAAGACGAACATAAGCGCGGAGAGTACACCGTAAAACGCTATACGGTGAGCAAGTGATTTTTTTTCCATATAAACCTCCAATCGGATTCCTTTGTTTTGCGCAGGTTGCTGTTCGCCCCGCGCGGGATACCCGTTGTAATTTAATACCGCTTTTATATATAAAAATATACCTTTGTATGCACATTTCGTGCGTTTAATAGCAAGCCGATAGTTGAAAGGTGAAAGTTGAAAAGAGAAAATTGCGGATTGTTATTTTTATATATTCGTTTCGTCCTCAATTTTCAACTTTCAATTTTCAATTTTCAACTTTATACGACTATTTTAATACATAATAGATAAAATTTCAAGCAAAAAAGCGCGTTAAACGAGAAAAGGTTGTAACGCGAAGAAAATACTCAACATACTATATAATGACGGCTGAGCCGTAAATATAACGGAAGGAGTTAAAAAAATTATGTTCAACTGTTTGTGCAACAACAACTGGTATATGTACCTTCTCATCATACTGCTTTTAAACTGCGGCGGCTGCGACTGCATTAAAGGCATTATAGACAAAATTTGCGATTGCGGATACCTTGTCCCGCTTATTATGCTTATCCTTTGCTGCTGCAAGGATAAAGGCTTTGCGCCCTGCGGAACGGGCTGCGGCTGCAAATAAATTAAGTACATAACTATGCATGGCGACGGGTTTTTCCGCCGCCATGTTTTTTTGTTATAAAATTGTCCGAAAAATTTAGTTGTTGCCCGTCGTCCGAGTTGTCGTGGTCGTGGTGGTGGAAGTGGTCGCGTTGCCCGTCGTAGTGCCGCCGCTTGACAAACCGTTGCCGTCGGCAAGTCCCGAAATAAGCGTTCTTTTGCCGCCGCAAGCGCAGGCGGCTGTCGTCATGAGAGCAAGCAAGAGTAAAAGTTGCGTTGAGGAAATCGTTCCGCCGTATGAAAGCAGAAACAACAAACCTAAAAATGCTATGGTTACGGAATCGTTCATAAATTCTCCTATGCCGCTTTCGGCATAATTCGACTTTAATAGATTATATGCGACGAAAGACGTATATATGAATATCTTGACATATGAAGCAAATTCGCGATAAAATATACTTGTAAAAAATTACAGAATATATTTTGTTTTGCGCGGCTAAAAAAAACGCCGAAAGGAGAAAAGATGAACAACGTTTTATTATTGGACAAAAGAACGCAATCACTTGTGACGGATTACGTTCCGACGGAAGACATGCTCATGGATTTGGTGAGGTTTTTTTCGATATTTTCCGACGTGACAAGGCTGAAAATGCTTTCCGCGCTCGCAATATCGGAAATGTGCGTGACAGACGTTTCGGCAGTCCTCGGCATAAATCAAACGACGGTTAGCCATCAACTTCGGCTTATGAAAAACCTCGGCGCGGTGAGAGCAAGAAGACAAGGCAAAGTCATCTTCTACTCTTTGCGCACCGAGATTTTAAACGACGTCCTTTTAAAGGGCGTGGAATTTTTGGGTTATTGATTTTTTATACAAATTATGCCATAATATAGTCACTGAAAACGTTCCCGACAACGTTCCCGAAACACTTTCAGAAAGTGAGGCCCGCCGACATGGCAAACCTGACCATCAAGGACATCGCACGGATCAGCGGTT
>USLP01000378.1 GCA_900555525.1 uncultured Eubacteriales bacterium | reverse complement strand
GCGCAAGGTATAAACTGCATATTTTTGAGAGCACTGCGGAAAAATATCCATCCGCAGTGCTCCCGGTTCAAAAGTCCGGAGCATTTCGGGCTTTTTTGCCGTGTTTCCGCAATTATTGATGATTGGATGGATGGATATCATGCTGCTGCACGATTCCCACAACGAATTTTATCGCACACCGTCCGGCCCTGCTCCGGCTGGCAGCAATGTTCTGATTCGCCTGCACTGCGACGAAGCGACGAGCGTCGTCCTGCGCACTTGGATGACAGAAGAACTTTGCTACACCATGCTGCCGACCGCTGAGCATGTCTGGGAAGTTGCCATTCCCCTGCCGACCACGCCGGGGCTTTTCTGGTATTACTTCCTGATTTACCGCAAGGACGGCCGCACCATCCGCTATGGCAACCAGCCGGACAAACTTGGCGGCGTCGGTGTCGCGTATGACCACGGCGAGCCGGAATCCTTCCAGATTACGCTCTATGACCCGGCTTACAAGACGCCGGAAGCCTTCCACGGGGCGAATATCTACCAGATTTTCCCCGACCGTTTCAAAAGAAGCAAAAAATACAGTATTCCCGAAGTCAAAAGCGAGCGAAAGCTTCATAAAAAATGGGACGAAATTCCCGAATATATCTATGATGTTCCGAAATATACCGCAAACGATTTTTACGGCGGTAATTTTGACGGAATTATTGAACAACTTGATTACATCAAATCTATGGGGGTAAATATTATTTATTTAAACCCGATTTTTGAAAGCGGCGCCAATCACCGTTACAGTACGGCGGATTATAAAAATGCCGACCCGTATCTCGGAACAAATGAGGATTTTTCACGTTTGGTTAAGGAAGCGAAAAAACGTGATATAAAAATTATTCTTGACGGAGTATTCAGCCATACCGGTGATGACAGCATATATTTCAACAAATTCGGTCATTATCCCGAAAAAGGCGCATACCAAGGCAAAGACTCGCCTTATTACACCTGGTATACTTTCGGAAAAAATCATGACGAATACGAATGCTGGTGGGGCTTTAAAAACCTGCCGAACGTAAACGAAACAGACCCGTCCTACATGAGTTTTATAACCGACCCCGAAAACGGTGTGCTGAAATTTTGGAACGATATGGGAATATCAGGCTGGCGGCTTGACGTTGCCGACGAGCTTCCCGACGCGTTTATAGACGCACTTCGCAAAACCGTGAAAAAACTTAATCAGGATTCTCTTATTATAGGCGAGGTTTGGGAGGACGCCACAACAAAGGAAAGCTACGGCATAAAGCGTCGTTACCTTTTGGGAAATCAGCTTGACAGCGTTATGAATTATCCGTTCAGAAATGCAATTCTCGATTTTGCCTGCGGAGGAAAGGGAACGGATTTCTCACAGAGCGTTATGAGCATAGTCGAAAATTATCCTCCCCAGTCGCTTGACGTTCTTATGAACAGCATAAGCACACATGACACATTGCGTGCCATAACGGCGCTTAATCAAAAAAATGTACTTCTAAAGAATCAAGGCAGTTATAAAATGACGGCGGAGGAATACGAAAAGAGCAAAAAAAGACTTCTCATGAGCGTATTTCTTCAGTTTACATTGCCCGGCATACCTTGTATCTATTACGGAGACGAGGTAGGATTGCAGGGTTACAGAGACCCTTATAACAGAATGACATATCCGTACGGAAAAGAAGATTTTTCCATATTGGATTTTCATAAATCACTTGCAGAAATAAGATTAAAATATAAGAACAGCTTTACAGGCGTAATGAATGTACTTTACGCCGACCAAAATGCCGTATGCTACAGACGGGGCAATTTGATTTTCGCCGCCTGCAACGGTGATGCGGCATTCATTAAGGCACAGAATATCGGTGAAAGAATTTTCGGAGCAAGCGACAGCGTTTATAACAAATACGGCATCATAATGCCTCCGTATTCATGGGCGATATTCAAGGCCGATGACATCGATAACAACAGAAAGGATTGATATATTATGCAAAAAAAGAAAGAAACAGTAAAGAAAACCGCTCAAACTGCGGTTAATAAGGAAGTAACGGCGCCCAAA
>USLP01000377.1 GCA_900555525.1 uncultured Eubacteriales bacterium | reverse complement strand
ATACCAAAAACAAAAAACCGACAATTTTCGCGTGTTTTTAAGCCATCCTGCGCAAAATTTGGGAAAGAATTGACTGTTTTTTTCAAAAAAGTCTTTACAATTTCACAAAAGTATGATAAAATATCATAAGAGGAGTGGTAAAATGAAAAAGATACTTTGTATACTCTGTATAATACCGGTACTTCTCTGTTTAGGTGCGTGCGGAAAAAAAGCACAGCCGACAAGCGGGGACATCAAGCCGAAAACCGCTTCCGTTTCTCCGAACTGGCAGAAAATTGCGGAGAAAAACGAGGTTAAAATCGGCGTTCCGTCTTTGGAAAATAATTTTGATAATGAGCTCATAGACGAGTTTGCCCGTGAGCTTAATATACCGGTAACAAAAATACTTACGAAAAACACAGACTTCAAGACTGCGATTTCAGACGGCAGTATCGATATGTACTGGGGACTTTATCCCAAGGAAGCGAAGGACAGCATTGATTATACGCTTTCCACGCCTTATCTGACGACAACGGCATTGCTTTTGAAAAATGCGTCATCGGTATTACCGGCGAATAAAGAAACTTCTGTTGTAGGCGCCGTTAAAAATTCACCCGAAGAAATTATTGCGTCCGATAAATTCGCAAATGTAAAGACATATAATTCGGAAAGCGAAGTTTTGGAGGCTTTAAGGGCAGGCAGTATCGATTTTGCGTCGGTGAATAACAGCACATACGAAAAATCGAAATATGCAGAGAGCGGACAGTTTTCGGAAGAAAATTCGTCTATGTACAATCTTGTTATAGTTTTTAAAAACGGTTATACCGACGTTGCAACGGAAGCGGATAAGGTTTTGGCGAAGGTTAAAGCTTCGGGCAAGGCATCCGAGGTTTGCGAAAAATGGTACGGTAAGGACCTTATTTCAAAATAGAAAAATTTATTATGAAGGAGATTACCCTTATGAAACAGATTTTAAATGAAAGCAAAGAAAAAATGGGCAAATCGATAGATTCCTTGGCAAGTGATTTTTCACAGCTTAAGGCAGGCCGTGCAAATCCTGCGGTTTTGGATAAAATAACGGTTGAGTATTACGGTGCGGCAACTCCGCTTGCTCAAATCGGTACGGTTTCCGTTCCCGAAGCTAAAACGCTGATGATTCAGCCGTGGGACGCATCAATTTTGGGCGAAATCGAGAAAGCTATTCTAAAGTCGGATATCGGTATCAACCCGATTAACGACGGTAAGGTTATACGTCTTGTTTTCCCGTCCTTGACGGAAGACAGAAGAAAAGAGCTTGTTAAAACCGTGAATAAATACAGCGAAAACGGCAAGGTTGCCGTAAGAAATATCCGCAGAGACGCAATGGATAAATATAAAGACATGAAGAAAAAATCCGAAATCACAGAGGACGACTTGAAATCAATAGAAAAGGAAATCCAGGACGCTACGGACAAAGCAATCAAGCAAATTGACGAAATGACCGCAGTAAAAGAAAAGGAAATCATGACGGTATAAAATCGGATACTTAATTGACGGGCGATGTACTGCTTTGTGCACCGCCCGTTTTGTTTGCACAAACCTCAAAATGGACGGACAAATAGGTCATACCCTACAAAAAATGCACGTAGAATCTGCTCAAAAAATTTTAAAACATTGACATTTTGGAAAAAATGGAGTAGAATATATTATATATAATTTTAGGGAGTGGGAATATGAAGGCTGTTATAATTGCTGTCGGAAACGAGGTAACCTCGGGTGATGTGGTTAATACAAACGGAGCGTATATTGCGGATTTTCTTAAAGGCTACGGAATAAAAACCGCTTTTCAAATTGCTGTTACGGATAAGGCAAAGGACATAAAAAAGACGGTGAAAAAATCGCTCAAAAAGGCGGATTTGGTGATAACTACGGGCGGACTGGGACCTACGTATGACGATATAACAAAAAAGTCGGTTGCGGAGGTGTTTGGACTTAAGCTTGAAAAAAACGAAAAAATACTAAAAAACATTCAGGAATATTTCAGCCGCACAGGACGCGGGATGAGCAAATCAAACGAAGCGCAGGCATATTTTCCGTCGGACGCCTTG
>USLP01000376.1 GCA_900555525.1 uncultured Eubacteriales bacterium | reverse complement strand
CCCGTAGGCGAAAGCCTTATATATATTGACCCCGTTTATATAACCTCCGACAAAAATTCTTTCCCCGAGCTTAAAATGGTTATAGGCTCATACGGAAACAAAATTTCCATGAAACCGACCTTAAAAGAGGTCTTTGCAGACTTGTTCTCCGACCTTTCCGCAATTTCCGACTTACCTACTCCCGATACAGGTTCGGACACGGAAACCGCAACGGAGGAAACTGCGCCGAACGGCACGGATAATACGGCTTTAAACGAGGAAGAAGTCAGAAAAGCGTTTAACGAGCTGAAAAAGGCTTCTTCCGATAATGATTGGGTAGCGTTCGGAGAGGCGCTCGATAAGCTTGATAAGCTTATCAATCCCGAAACTGCACAAAAGAAGAAAACACCGTTTGAACGAATTTTTGAAACTGATAAAGGAGCGGCAGAGCGTGAAAAGAGCAGCGTTGATTAATGATTTATGCGGGTTTGGAAAAACCTCGCTTGTCGTATCAATCCCCATTCTTACCGTAATGGGGATTGACTGCAGTCCGATGCCTACGGCGATTTTGTCGAGCCATACGGGCTACAGCGAATTTTTCTTTGACGATTATACCGAAAAAATGGACGCATACCAAAAGAAATGGCAGGCTCTTAATGTAAAATTCGATATGATATATTCGGGCTTTTTGGGTTCGGAAAAGCAAATACATATAATTTCCGATATGGCGGACGCTTTTTCTTCTCCGCTTCTTATCGACCCCGTTATGGGCGATAACGGAAAAATTTACGTAACCTATACCGAAAAAATGTGTAACGACATGAAACACCTTTGCGAAAAAGCGGACATAATAACCCCGAATCTCACGGAGGCGTGCCTGCTTTCGGGCGCAAAATACATGGGCGAGGACATATCGGACGAATACGCAAAAGAGATTATAAACCGCCTTTCGGACAAGCTGAAAAACGTCGGGCATATAGTTATAACGGGAATAAAGCGCGATAACAGAGCATACAATGCGGTTTTCGACAACGGCAGTGTAAGCTTCACCGAAAACAGGCTTTGCGGACGGTATTTTGACGGAACGGGAGATGTGTTTGCGTCAATCGTATGCGGAGCGACACTGTGCGGACACGGCTTTTATGACAGCGTCAGAGCCGCCGCCGACTTTATAGAAAAATCGGCATTTTATTCAAAAGAAATGAACGCAGACAGAAAGGACGGTATAATTCTTTCGGAATATATCTGCGAGCTTGGAAAATTGAGATATGAAAAATAAATTTTTACCTATTACAAAAGAAGAATGTGAAAAACGCTTTGGGGGCGCGCCCGACTTTGTTTTTGTTACGGGCGACGCATACGTAGACCACCCGTCGTTCGGTACGGCGATAATTTCGAGAGTTTTGGAGAAAGCGGGTTTCAATATTGCTATTCTCGCACAGCCCGATTATAAGTCGAAGGACGATTTTATGCGCTTCGGCAGACCAAAAATCGGATTTCTCGTAAATTCGGGCAACCTCGATTCGATGGTGAATCACTACACCGTAAACAAGAAGAAACGAAGCACGGATATGTATTCGCCCGGAGGTGTCGCAGGCAAACGTCCCGACAGAGCCGTTATAGTTTATACAAACAGAATACGCGAGGCTTATGGGCAAATACCCATAGTTTTGGGAGGCTTGGAGGCTTCTCTGCGCCGTCTTGCGCATTATGACTATTGGAGCGACAAGGTGAGAAGAAGCATACTCACCGATTCAAAGGCTGATTTCCTTTGTTTCGGAATGGGCGAAAAAACAATGGTCGCCATTGCGAATTCCTTAAAGGAAAAGGATTTTGAAAAAATAAAAACGCTCGGCGGCGTTGTGTATCAGACAAAGAATATAGATAATCTAAAAAATTATATTATGCTCCCCTCGTTTGAAGAAGTGAGAGAGGACAAAAAGAAATATGCGCAGTTTGCGCTGATTTCACATAACGAGCAAAATCCCTTTATCGGGAAAACGCTCGTGCAGCACCATATAGACAGATATGTTGTGCAAAATCCGCCTCCCGTTCCGCTTAACCGTGCGGAACTTGACGAAACGTACGGA
>USLP01000375.1 GCA_900555525.1 uncultured Eubacteriales bacterium | reverse complement strand
GTTTGTTCTGTAGGGGTGGACCTGTGTGTCCGCCCGTCCATGGGTTTGTACAAATGTTTGATTTTCGGGCGACCACGCAAGACGCGCCCCTACGGGGTTTGATTTATAAATGCCATTTTCCGCTTGTGAAATCGGGGACGTCCATAACCGCTCCGCCCTTGGCTATCGACATTTCCGAAAGCGGCGTTATAACCATCATAGCCGCCGCGTCATATACGTCTATCGGCATTGGCTTATCGTTTTTCAGGCAATCGAAAAACGTCTGAAATTGAAGCCAGTCCATACCGTCATGACTGCCCTTTACTCCCTGCTTTAAGTATTCCTTCCAAACGGGGTGGTCATATTTCTCCTCGTATTTTTCCGCATTGCCTGTACATTCCTTGCGCCATGCAAAGTCTTTTTTGCTGTCCTCTCCGTTATCCAAAAATACGGAATCGGTATACTCCTCATACAGTCCCTTTGTTCCTCTTACGGTAAAGCCTCGGCTGTAATATCTCGGAAGCGTCGTATCGAGCGTAAGCACAACAGTTTCTCCGCCTGCGCATTTTATAACGGTCGTAACAATGTCTCCCTGATTGAAATGCGTATTTTTAAGAACCTCATCATCGGATTTTTCATTTTTTATGTATTCCTTAAGACCTGCGGATTTAGAAGCGGTTGACGACAGCGTAAGCATACGGTTTCCGTGGTTTATTTTCAAAACCTTTGCAAGCGGTCCGAACTCGTGAGTGGGATAATTTTCGCAGTTTCGGTGAATATAATTCCTAAGTCTGTAATGTCTGTTTTCTCTTCCGAATGCAATTTCATTTCTTAAATCATGCTGATAACCGCCCGAACAATGAACAATTTCTCCGAAAACACCCTGCTCCTTCATATTTAAAACCATCATTTCACGTCTGCCGAAGCAACAGTTTTCCAAAAACATAAACGGCGTTTTTGTTTCTTCATACGTTTTTACAAGCTCCCAGCATTGCTCAACGGTATACGCTCCCCCGACTTCAATCGCAACCGCCTTCCCTGCACGCATTGCCGCAAGCGCAATTTCGGTATGCGCCTCCCATGCGGCAGTAACTATAATTGTGTTTACGTTTTCGTCTGCTATAACCTCTCTGTAGTCCGTATAAATCTTCGGTGCAGGCTTTTTTGCGTCCGTTACAATCTTTGCGCCATGCTCGGCTCTGTCCTTGTAGACGTCGCATACCGCCGTAATCTCCGCCATGTTCTGCGGCAAAATAATATCTTTTAAAATTCCAAGACCTCTGCCGCCCAGTCCGACATATCCGATTTTAATTTTATCCATAGTTAATCCCCCTTGACAATATTATTTCTTTATGCTATAATTATAGCATGATAAAAACTGTATAGCAATACGCAAACAGACATAAATTATGTAATTTCAGACCACGGAGGGCTTATGTGGATTTCAAGAGAGGTTAAGGAACAAATAAAAATAACGTCTATGTATTCGCTTTTTGAATCGGACAGAAAAAGCGGTTATTCCTTTGAGGGAGAATCGCACAACTTTTGGGAATGTGTATACATTGAAAAAGGCGGTATAAGAGTATCGGCAGACGAGCGTATTTACAGCATGACGGAAAATGACATAATATTTCATAAACCGCTTGAGCTGCATAAATTCGATGTGCAAAAAGACGCGCGGCTTTTTATATTTTCTTTCAGCGCTAACGGCAGTCTTATGAATTTTTTTCGGGATAAGGTTTTTTCGCTTAATGAAAGGCAGCAAAGCACGGTTAATGATTTTTTGAATTTTTTGAAAAGAAAAGAAGGAATAAACGGAAATTATTCGGTTCTTTTTTCGGCTGACAAAACATTTTTGCAGATTGTAATTTCATACATATACATTCTTTTTCTTGATATTTTTAACGAAAACGAAGAAACCGAAATACTTGTTTCTCCGGATTCGGAGATTTTTTCACAAGCGGTCGGCTTTATGAACGAAAGAATTTTCTCCTCGGCAAGCATTTCCGAAATCGCACGGCATTGCAGAATAAGTCCGTCCGGACTTAAAAGAATTTTCAAAAAATATTCGGGGCTTTCCGTTCATAAATATTTTATAAAAATG
>USLP01000374.1 GCA_900555525.1 uncultured Eubacteriales bacterium | reverse complement strand
AGGTTTTCGCCCGCGGCGCAAATATTTTTCTTTTGAACCGTGTCTGCGAAATTCCGAAAGATAAAAAAGTAAATGTAAAAACAGGTGCGGTAGACACAAAAGACGGCGTTTATGTTTTTGTAAAGATTGACGATCAGCTTTTCGGCGCACTTGACAGAGAAAGCAGAATAAAAGACGGCGGATATTTCAATTTGGAGTGGAGAAGCGACCTTATGATGTACCCGACGGCGTCGGACAGCGACGTAATCCCGAAAGTAACGGCGTCATATGATGCAAAGAACGACAAAATCGTAACAAATACGGAATTTTTGACCGACAAAAAGGCGGAAAACGTTTCTTATGAATGGTATATTTCAAATGACGGCTATGTAAATTCAAAAAATGACATAGTGAACCTTTCGGAAGCTTTCACCTTGCTTGACGGCGAAAATTCAGCCGACCTTGCGGTTATGGAGGCTGATATAGGAAAATATGCCTATGTAAAAGCAACGGCGGACGGTGTTGCATTAAATTCGGAAATCGTTTACATTTCTCCTGCGGATTATCTTTTGAATAAAGGCTTTGTTGCCTGCGTGGGATATACGGGTGCAATCGCAAACGGTGAAAAATTCGTTTACGATAAGGATAACAAAAACGTTTATGCGGATGTTTCCTCCGACGGTTTTGCATATCTTCCGATTCGTGCCGTTGCGGACGCATACAAAATGCCCGTTAAATGGGACGATGATACAAGAACGGTTAATATAAAAATAAGTGAAGAATCGACATCATACGAAACTTCATTTGTGGTAGGAGAGCATGGTTTTGTAAGACTTCGCGGACTTATGGGTTCGTCTATGCCGGGTACAACGTACATTTCCGAAAACAGAACGTTTCTTGATACGAGCGCAACAGCGCAGGTGCTTGCATATAAATATGATTTTTATGACGAGGTAAGCGGTCTTATCGTGCTTTCAAATATGAAGCCGAACTTAAACTCAGACGATATCAACGCACTTTTGTATGAGGTTGAAGATATAAAATAGCGGAGGGCAATATGAAAAAAATAACAGGAATTTTAATCTTGTTCTGCCTTTTATGCGGTATGAGCGCAAATATTTGCGCTTATGCCTCATCATCGGCTTATACTCTCTATGTTTCCGCTTTCGGAAACGATGAAAACAGAGGAAGCAAAGATGAACCGCTTGCAACGCTTGACGGCGCAAGAAAAAGGGTAAGAGAAATACGAAACGAAAACCCGGACCTAAAAGGAAATGTAACCGTAATTTTCAGAGAGGGTACATATAACTGGACCGACACGGTGAATTTTACGGCGGAGGATTCGGGAACGGCGGATTCCAAAACAATTTATGCGGCATATCCCGATGAAAAGGTTATTTTCCAGGGCGGAGTGAAAATTTCGGGAAGTGAATTTCAGCGTGCGTCAGACCCGAGAATACAGGAGAATATTTCGGAAAACGTATATTCCTTCGATTTGGGAAACTATATGACATCGCTTGGGTATGAGCTTTCGGACTGGTATCCCTTAAATGAGGATATATATCCGTTCAGTTATAATAAATCAAGACCGATATATTCATTTGACGGCGAGGGCGCTCTTTGGATAGCAAGATACCCCAACAAGGCGGGCGGCGAATATCCCGACATAAACCCAAATTCAAAATTTTTGACAGCGGATATTACATCATACGGAAAAAAGGAAACTCAAAGCACATTTTCGTATAATACGCAAAATAACAAAAAAGCGGATATGGATTGCATTTCCCGATATGCCGGAAGAACAGACGTTTGGTTTTACGGATTTCCGGGCTATGTGTTTTATCCGCACAAAAACGGCGGACGCGGACATATTCGCATCAATTATTCGTTTGAAACGGAAGAACGCCTCGAAAAGGGTCTTGAAATATTGAGAGAGACACTCGAAACGGAACTCGAAAGGCAACTGGCACACAAAAAATAACAGAGCCTGGTACTTTCAAAAAATGTACCGTATAGTAATATTTTAGTTAGAAAAAGTCACTAATTTTTTAAGCGATACATTTATAAAACGAAAAGGAGAATTGAAAAATGGCAGTAAAAGTAAAAGGAA
>USLP01000373.1 GCA_900555525.1 uncultured Eubacteriales bacterium | reverse complement strand
TATTATATGAGAATTGATTTTTCGTATTTTTATTCGTTTCGGTGTGATTCTCATAAAATCGGCGGCTTGAATTTCGCTTCAAAACCCACCCAAAAGCTGTCAATTTTCGTTTCAAAAATCATAAAATTTCAAAATCAAAGTCTTTCATATTCTTTGCCGATAAATCCTAAAGCACGGTGCATTAAATCTTGTTGACCGTGTATAGATTGCTCTTTTGCTCGCCGCCGATAAACCGCTTCGAGATCGTTATGTACCCGCCGCTTTCAAGCGAACGCAAACTTTTCTGCAAGTGGATGCACACATCGAACAGCTTTTTGCAATCATAGGCACCGACCAAAAACTTTGCCATGCCGAGTCCTTTGCACGAACGAGAAAAGAATAAACAATAAATTCATTTGGCGATAACCGTTCATCAAAAATTCTGTTCGGCAAAAGAAAAAATTGCCCACTGCAATTTTTACGCATACGAAAACCTCCTTTAAAATTATTCTAGAGAATATTTTGCCGAGTGGAAATCAAAAAGAAAAGCATCGTTCAAAAAACTCCCTCTGCTATACGGAGAAAAATCCCCGTTTTGTTCGGGTGTTTTGCAAAATTCTTTACACCTTGGTTACATTTGATTTCACCATAACAAAAAATATCCCTCTATAATACAGAGAAAAAATTGAGTTTTGTTGATGTGTTTTTAGAAAAAATTTATAAATTATTTTCACGCAAAAGAAAAATCCTCACCATACAGGCAAGGATTATCAATATCATTTTACAATTTAGATATTTGATTTTTTAGTATATTCAACAGTTCGGGAATGTCGTTTTACGAGAACTTTCTCAATTCTCAAGTTTTTTTAGAACATTCATAATTGCACCTCTGATTGAAAAATAATGCAGTAATTGCACATTGTCAACCGTAAATATGCAAATATTGCATTCTTATAGAAATATTATATGCAAAATACGATAGCGCATTCAAATTAAAATTATATTTTTTTAACTTGTAAAAGTAGGTTTGCCCAAAATGTAGGCAAGTAACAGAGGTGCACATGAATGGAAAAGTTACCAGAATAATATTGTTTGAAAAAGGATACCGCTGCTTAATAATTGGGCTGTAAGATGATTTATGACTTATTAAACTGTCTATCAAATGCAGGCTGTAAATGTGCCAAATTTTAATTATTTTATAGTTTAAATATTGACTTTTTATTTGTCATTTGATAGAATAACCGCGGTTAGCTTGTGCTAACTAAAAATTTTAATGTCAAGTTAGCAATGGCTAATAAAATACGGAGGACAAATATGTTTAAAAAATTATCGATTTCATTGACTGCAATAGTTTTTGCACTTGCACTTACCTGCACTTCGTTCGGTGCGTTTGCAATGGGTCCGAGCGAGGACGGTGTTTACGAAGTGCCGATTGAAATGTGGCACGCAGAAAAAGAAAGAACATCTATGGGTGACAGCTATATTGTTCACACCGCACTTCTTACAGTTGACGGTGATGAAAAAACGCTTACAATAGCTCCTGCCGAAACAACAAGCGATATGCATTTTTGGTATTACAAGGACGGTTCTGTTGAGGGCGACACAGTAGAAGTTGAGCAAAAGAATAATGTTGAAATTGACGGAACTGAATATGAAACGGCTTTTGAATTTCCGATTAAGAGCGACAATGAATTTGTCGGCGTAAAATTTGCCGCTTCGGCTATGCCTTTATCACCTTCTGCAAGAATTAAAATAGATTATGACAGTGCAAAAAAAATCAGAGATGTAAAAAAAGAAACAACCACCAAAAAAACCACTACCACTACCACTACAACTACAACGACAACAACAAATACTACAACGACAGCAACAACTACTACAACTACAACAGCACCAACCGTTACCGAGCCTAAAGAGGAAACGGTTAAAAATAAAAAAGTTACGATCGCCATTGCCTGCGGCGTAGTGGGTGCGGTTGCATTTGTGCTTGTAATGACTGCTGTTATCAAGAAAAATAAACATGACTGATTGGGGCGAAGTATGAAAAAAATATTTAAGAAATTTCAAGTTAAGGATTTTGTGTTTTTGGCTGTCTTATCCGCAGCGATGA
>USLP01000372.1 GCA_900555525.1 uncultured Eubacteriales bacterium | reverse complement strand
ATCTTCCGTATGGACAACGGTATTCTCTCACTTGAAAGAGACTACATCGGCGGAACAAAGCGCACCATCACAGGATATTAATAATGTTAAAATCGAGAAAGGCTTCGAGAAATCGAGGTCTTTTTCATATTCCGCCGCCTTTTTTATGAAAAGCTCGGGCTTTGCATGGCGGAATTTATAAATGCTTTGCTTTACGTCGCCGACCGTAAAAAGGTTTTTTCCGTCCTTTGAAATAAGCTCGAAAATCGAATTTTGCAAATCGGAGGTGTCCTGATATTCGTCTATGAGTATTTCGTAAAAGCTGTCGCGCAGGCTTTTTGCCACCGCACTCGGCTCGCCGCCGGAATTTTTAAGCAGTCCGTAGGCAAGATGCTCAAAGTCGCCGAATGTGAGTACGCCTCTTTTCTTTTTTTCCTCCGAAAGCCTTTCCCAAAATTCAGCTTCAAGCCGGAAAAGATTCTTTATAAGCGGAATTACGGTCTTGAGCTGCGCTTCCTCCTCGTCCTTCGATTTGTTCATTACCTTTTGTATGTTTTTGCTTCCCTTATCCTTAAAGGCTTTGCGCACTTCCTTAAAAAACGTGTTGTCCGTTCCCGTTTTTTTGCGGGGAAGAGTGGGGAAGGCATAGCCCGAAAGCTTGTCCGAAAGCTCGAATATGTCGGTTTCTTCCGAAAGCCTTTCCATAAAAGCCTTTTCCTCGCTGAAAAACGGAGCGTACATATCAAAGTCGGGGCTTAATTCTGCCGCTTCTATTGCGGCGTCGTATTTTTTTATACAGCTTTTCAAAATAATGCCCGCATGATTAAGAAGAATATCCTGATATACGCTTTTGCCAAAGTCCTCGCTTGCGTCGTTTAAGTACGAAATACACATTTTTGTGTATTTTTCACGGTCGGGCAGGCTCATAATATATCTGTTAAGCGATAAGATAAGCTCCGAAAAAGCCGAATCGTCTCTGCCGTAAGCGTATGTATTTATAATGCTTAAAAAATCTTCATCATATTCCTTGTATTTTTCTTCGATAAATTCGCCTATAACGGTTTCGCAGATTGCCTTTTCTTCGTTTTCGTCGGCAATTCTGAAATTCACGGGAATATCAAGCTCCGCAATGTTTTCACGTATTACGTCAAGACAAAAGCTGTGTATAGTTTTTATTTTTGCACCCGATAAATATAGATAAAGCAACAAAGATAAATTCTACGACAACAAGATTATTTAGGAAAAGCACAAGTAAATGCGTGAATAATAACAATTAAATAAAATATAATAAGTACAGTTTTTGATGGGCACGGTACTTGTTTTGATGGGCACGGTACTTGCTGCAGCAGGATTTGCAGCCATGCCGTTTACATCTTATGCGCAAATATCCGACCGGTCATCCGCTATGCGTTGGAAAGGAGCGGATGTAACTAATCTCAAAGAGGAATTTCTTCTGTACAATGTAGGTACGGGTAAATTCATGACAGCAGGTGGCGGCTGGGGAGTCCAGGGCATGATGCTCTATCAGGACTTCGGAACCATGATGGACTTGGTTCGCAATGACAATAACACTTATGCCATAAAATCAAACGTAGAGAATGCTGGATATGAGAATGCAAAATATTTGGGAATAAATTATCCCGGTTATACTTCGTTGGGAAAATGGGGAGATTCTAATACTTTTGGTCCCATTATGGAAGCTCAGATCAGCGGAACCCTTGAATATGATATTTTTACTAAATATAGTTACGGCAGAGCCTGGACTTTTGAGCGTGTAAAGGGGATTTCCGACTCCTACGTATATAATATGAAGGAAACCCTGACCAAGAAGAAAAAAACCCTGATCAATCCAAAGCAAGACGACCTTGAATTATACATGGGTGCTTCCTACGGCGTAAATCCCGAGAAAGGTCCTGACAGAGGCTGTGATGTTTTCGTAGGCGATACCGCAACTTTTACAACAACTACGGTATTCAGTTCCACTTTTGCTTCCGGAAATGAAAAAGCTGCATATTATCAGTGGATTCTTGTTCCGAAATCGGAAATAATGGACGTTTATCATTAGTGTCCCGTTAAAATGAGACGAGTTAAACAATTAATCAAAAAGCCCAG
>USLP01000371.1 GCA_900555525.1 uncultured Eubacteriales bacterium | reverse complement strand
GCCCGACTTTGATTTTTTCTTTACGGACAAGCTTTGCGCTGTGAGCGAGCTTTACGGCATCGAACCCGTTATCGTCATAAACAAGACGGATTTGTCGGACGGCAGAGAATACGGGAGCGTATACGAAAATATCGGCTATAAGGTGATATACACAAATAACGTAGCGGAAAACGGAATTAATGAACTGAAAAGCGTTATGAAAAACGGCATAAACGTATTCGGCGGTTTTTCGGGAGTGGGAAAATCAACGCTTATAAATTCCATATTCGGCGATACCGCGCGTAAAACGGGCGAAGTTTCAAGGATTACGAGAGGACGTCATACAACAAGGCACAGCGAGCTTTTCAAAATCGACGATAACACGTATATTGCCGATACGCCCGGCTTCTCGGCTTTTGAAATAAATTTCAAAATTGATAATCTGCCCACACTTTTCAGAGAATTTGCGGACTATTCCTGTAAGTTTTCCACCTGTTCGCACACAAAAGAAAAGGACTGCGCAATAAAAGAAGCAGTCAAAAACGGCGAAATAGCGAAAAGCCGATACGAAAGCTATCTTATGATATATGAAAATATAAAGGATATCCCCTTTTGGAAGCATTAGGGTACAAATTCATTACACAATATAAATACCGAAAGGAATGATAATATGCTAAAGGTTGCACCGTCAATATTGTCGGCGGATTTTTCAAAATTGTCGGAGGAAATAAAATCGGTCGATAATGCCGACCTTATTCACGTTGACGTTATGGACGGGCATTTTGTCCCGAACATCACGCTCGGCGCGCCGATAGTAAAGTGCATAAGAAAAGCGACAAAGCTTACCTTTGACGTGCATCTTATGATAAGCGACCCTTATAAATACGTGCCGGACTTCGCAAAGGCTGGCTCCGACATAATCACATTTCACACGGAATCGGACTCCGATACGGAAAAGACGATAGACGAAATCCTGTCACTCGGCAAAAAGGCGGGACTTTCGGTAAAGCCCGGAACTCCGATAGAGGCGATATATCCGTATCTTGACAAGCTCTCGCTCGTGCTTATAATGACGGTTGAGCCCGGCTTCGGCGGCCAAAGCTTTATGGAGGATATGATGCCCAAGGTCACCGCTGTTAAAAACGAAATAGAACGCCGCGGGCTCAAGGACATCGACATTGAGGTTGACGGCGGAATAAATAAAGACACAATTTCGGTTGCCGCAAAGGCAGGCGCCAACGCATTTGTTTCCGGAAGCGCGCTCTTCGGCAGCGACGACATAAAAAAGACCATAGCCGACTTCAAGAGGTCAGCGACGATATAAAATCGCGGCTTATAAGCTTTTTGTGCTCGAAAAGGTACTCTCTTGTGCCGACAGACGCCCTCACCGGGTTCCCGAATTCGCTGAGTACAAAAAATATTTCTCTTGAAAAGACCGCATACGGCAGAACGCAGGCGGCATAGCTGTTACCGTCAAAAAAAAGACTCGCCTGTCTTATTTTTTCGCGGTGAGGCAAAAGCCCCCTTGCAAGTCTGAAAATGTCGTCCGTCTGCGGCAAAACACAGACGTAGCCCGAAAACGGCCTTTTGGTTTTTATGCCCTTAAAGCAGAGAATCATAATACACCCTTCGTCCGTCTCCATAACGTCCACGTTCATTTTGTCAAAGGAGGTTATGTCACGGCGAATGTGTCTTTGCGCTCTTTTCATTACGTCATTTATAAGGCGTCTGGTTTTCGGATTTTTACAGTCCATCTCCTCAGGACAAAGCTCATAGCGCGACAGCTCGTTTGACGAGAGCTCGACTATCACTCTGTCCCCACGGCTTTTATGTATATTCATAGGAAAGCCTCCCCAAAATAAAAATTATCTCTTTACATCATATTGTCGGAACGCTTGTTTCGCAATGAATAAAATATGGAAAACAGGTGAATTTTTTGGAACAAAGCAAAACATCTGCCGGCATTTCGGCCGAGAGCGCCGCAAAAGCGCGCAGTGAAATTTCAATAACACGCAGATACTTTGCCGATATGCTTATCCTTATGGTCGTTCCGGCCGTGATGGCTTGGTATTACTACGGCGGCAGAGCCGTGCGCCTTATGGTGCTTTCCGTGCTTA
>USLP01000370.1 GCA_900555525.1 uncultured Eubacteriales bacterium | reverse complement strand
ATACGATCCAGAACCTGGCAAAACAGGGAGATCACATTGTTTCTGCAAATAATATTTACGGCGGAACCTACAATCTGCTGGCGCATACCCTGGTGGACTACGGTGTGACCACTACTTTCGTGGCTCCTTCCGATTATGACAGGATCGAAGCAAGCTTCCGGGAGAACACCAAGGCTCTCTACATCGAGACCCTGGGCAATCCCAATTCTGATGTGGTAGACATCGAGCGTCTGGCACAGATCGCCCATGCACACAAGGTGCCTCTGGTAGTGGACAATACTTTTGCTACCCCTTATCTGGTACGTCCTTTTGAGTACGGCGCAGATATCGTGGTACATTCCGCAACCAAATTCATCGGCGGACACGGCACAACGCTCGGCGGAGTTATAGTTGACGGCGGAACGTTCGACTGGAAAAAGAGCGGAAAATTCCCGTCGCTTACCGAGCCTAACCCCAGCTACCACGGCATATCCTTTGTAGATGCGGCAGGCAAGGCAGCATTCGTTACAAAAATCCGTGCAATACTTTTAAGAGATACGGGAGCGGCAATTTCACCGTTTAACGCATTCTTGCTTTTGCAGGGCTTGGAAACGCTTTCGTTAAGAGTTGAACGTCATGCGGAAAATACGAAAGCCGTTTTGAAATATCTTGTAAATCACCCGAAGGTAGAAAGGGTAAACCACCCTGCACTTCCCGACCACCCCGACCATGCGCTTTATGAAAAGTATTATCCTTCCGGCGGCGGCTCGATTTTCACCTTTGATATAAAGGGAGGCGCCCGTGAGGCACAGGAATTTATAGATAAGCTTGAGATTTTCTCACTTCTTGCAAACGTTGCGGACGTAAAATCACTTGTTATTCACCCTGCAAGCACGACACATTCACAGCTTAACGAAAAAGAACTCATCGAACAGGGCATACGTCCGAGCACAATAAGACTTTCCATAGGAACGGAAAGCATAAAAGATATAATAGCCGATTTGGATCAGGCTTTCGGGAAATAAAAATCCCGTTTCGGAAAGGAATTGATTATAATGAAAATATATGAAAAAATTACTGATTTGGTAGGAAAAACACCCCTTTTGGAATTATCAAACTATGAAAAAGAACATAAGCTCGAAGCACGCGTATTGGCAAAGCTTGAATATTTCAATCCCGCAGGAAGCGTCAAAGACAGAATTGCAAAGGCAATGATAGAAGACGCAGAAGCAAAAGGACTTTTAAAAGAAGGCTCTGTTATAATCGAGCCCACAAGCGGAAACACAGGTATAGGTTTGGCGGCTGTTGCGGCGGCGAAAGGTTATAAAATCATTCTTACAATGCCCGAAACAATGAGCGTTGAAAGAAGAAATCTTTTGAAAGCTTACGGTGCGCAGATTGTACTCACCGAAGGCGCAAAGGGAATGAAAGGCGCAATTGAGAAAGCTGACGAGCTTGCAAAAGCTACACCCGGAAGCTTTATCCCCGGGCAGTTTGTAAACCCTGCAAATCCGCAGGCGCATATAAAAACGACAGGTCCCGAAATATGGGAGGATACAGACGGAAAGGTTGATATTTTCGTTGCAGGCGTCGGCACGGGCGGAACCTTGAGCGGTGTCGGCGAATATCTGAAATCGAAAAATCCAAACGTAAAAGTAGTTGCCGTTGAACCCGCAGGCTCGCCCGTCCTCTCCAAAGGAACGGCAGGACCTCACAAAATTCAGGGTATAGGCGCAGGCTTTGTCCCCGATACGCTTAATACAAAAATCTATGATGAAATCATACCTGTTGAAAACGAAGACGCTTTTGAAACGGGCAGAACACTCGCAAGAAAAGAAGGCTTGCTTGCTTTGGAGGAAGCGGCGAATAACATAGAGGATGATTTCTTAAAGAAAGGAATCATGCTGATCGTTGATGGTACCGATCCTGAGCTTGTCCGCAGTATTATGGAGACTGAACTGGGAGCGATCGACGCAAGACATAATGAAAAGATCAATTTCTGGGCAAACTGGGCGGGAATGGGTCCTGCTTGGGGTATGATTGGAACACTGGTTGGTCTGGTAAACATGCTGTACAACATGGATGATATGTCTACGATAGGTCCGAATATGGCGGTTGC
>USLP01000369.1 GCA_900555525.1 uncultured Eubacteriales bacterium | reverse complement strand
GAGAATGCAGCAAAGACGGAAGACGGAAAATATATCAGCGCAAAAGGCAAAAACGTTGTCGTAATCGGCGGCGGAGATACGGGTACGGACTGCGTGGGAACCTCGATAAGACACGGCGCAAAAAGCGTCTGCCAGCTTGAAATCATGGGAGAACTTCCCGAAACACGTGCCGAAAACAACCCGTGGCCGCAGTATCCGAGAATCAAAAAGACGGATTACGGTCAGGAGGAAGCAATAGAGATTTTCGGTCATGACCCGAGAAAATATCTTACAACCGTAACGGAAATAAGGGGCGACGAGGCAGGCAATGTAAAGGAAGTTTTAACCGTAAACGTTTCATGGGAAAAGGGCGAAAACGGACGAATGATTCCGAAGCCCATAGAAGGCAGTGAAAAGGTGATAAAAGCCGAGCTTGTACTCATAGCTATGGGATTTTTGGGACCCGAGCAGGAGCTTATCAATCAGCTTTCGCTCGAAACAGACCAAAGGAGCAACATAAAAGCCGACGACCAAAAGCATATGACAAGCCTCAAGGGCGTATTTGCCGCAGGCGACTGCCGCAGAGGTCAGAGCCTTGTCGTATGGGCAATTCGCGAAGGCAGAGAAACAGCGGAGGCTGTGGACAAATATTTATCCAAATAGCCTATGCGCCGCGGGAGTTGAACCCGATATGGTTTAAAAAGGCAAATTTAACAATAAAGAGGCATATTGTGTTCAACTCCCGTGTGCCTAACTTGTTTTTCTTTTTTGGGTTGACAAATATTTCTTTATGTGGTATAATGAATATAGTTTATCGACAGTAATATTATAATAAACCGTTGCTCTAAAGGAGACCGCCGCTTATGACAGCCTCACTATATTCCGAAATAAACATGCTTACCATAATAATTTTAATGATAATTGCTTTGACAGCAACTGCTTTCGGCTATGAAAAAACCATGAAATTAAAAGCGTTTGTTACTTCGGTATGGTTTGCCGCAGGCGCAAATCTTTTCGACTTTATCTGGAATATGGGGCTTACGGGCGTATGGAATCTTTCGACGCCCATAATGATGTGCGTAAACTTTTCATACTTCATATCCTTCGGTATGTCCTCGCTTTTTTGGTATCTTTATTCCGAGAACATAGGGAAGGACAGTGTTCCGAAAAACAAATACCGCATTCTCGGCATGGCTGTTCCGCTTATTTTGCTTGCGCTGCTTCTTATTTGCTCGGCATATACGGGCTGTGTATTTCATTTTGATGAAAATATGCAGTATCACAGAGGAAAATTTTATTATTTTCAGCATATACTTTCTTACGGATATATTGTTGCCGCATCCGCAAAAATGCTTATATTATCCTCAAAAAAGAAATATTTTGCTTACAAAGAGGATTTTTTGATAACCGCCTCGTTTGTTATTCCGCCGATTATATGCGGTATTCTGCAAATAATACTGCAGCAGATTCCGATACTCTCGGTCGGCATTGTCATTTCATTTTTGCTTGCATACATAAATTCTCTGAATACGCTTATATCCGCAGACCAGCTCACGGGGCTCAACAACCGCAGAACTTTGTTTTCATATATTTCCTCTAAGGCGGAAAATATGCGTCCGAACGAAAAGCTTTATTTCCTTTTTATTGACGTTGATTCTTTCAAGCAGATAAACGATACCTACGGTCATAACGAGGGCGACAGAGCGCTTAAGATTATTGCGGAGGTACTGTCTTCTCTGTCCGAAAAAACGAGGGGATTTTGTGCCAGATACGCCGGCGACGAGTTTGCCTTTATACAAATTTCAAGTGAAAACGAAGATATAAAAAAGCTTTGCGAAGAAATCAAAGCAAACGTAGCGGAGAAAAACGAAAAAGGCGCTGCGGCATACGCTCTTAATGTCAGTATCGGTTACGGCATACTCGAAAACGGCGATAAGGACTGGCTTGATTTGATTTACCGTGCCGATAAGGAAATGTATTACGAAAAACGAAAAAAAGAATATAACTCTTGATAAAATCATAAAAAAACCAACCCGTGCGCCTTACTTTTCCGCACGGGTTGGTTTTAATTTTCACAAATTATTAATTTCCCATTGTAGGGGCGACCCTGCGTGGTCGCC
>USLP01000368.1 GCA_900555525.1 uncultured Eubacteriales bacterium | reverse complement strand
TTCGATTTCAGCGCTTGAAAGCAGGTCTTTCACATTCTGCGTTATGCCAGTCGGAATACCGCCCCATTTTCTGAAACGTTTCCAAATCTCAACCGAGTATGCCGCCGTCTGCTCGTCTTTTAATAATAAGTGAAATTCATCACAGTAATAGCGTGTGGATTTATGCTCGTTTCGGTTTATCGTAACTCTGTTCCATATCTGGTCCTGAACAACAAGCATACCTAATTTCTTTAATTGCTTGCCAAGCTCCTTAATATCAAAACAAACGATACGGTTTGAAATATCCACATTCGTATGATGATTAAAAACATTAAGGCTGCCCTTGACATACAGCTCCAAAGCGGAGGCTATACGCCCGGCTTCCTTTTCCGGCTGTTTCTTTATTTCCTCATACAAATCTTCAAGGATAGGCATATTCTGCGGAGTGGGATTTTCAAAATATTTTTGATAAATCCGTGTAACGCTCCTGTCAATAACCGTCTTTTCGATAGGCTCCAATCCGTCACGTCCGCCGATTATGAGTTCGCAGAACGAAAGCACAAAATCGGATTTTAACGCAAGCGGATTTTCCTCGTCCGAATAATTGATATTTATGTCAAGCGGATTTAGGTAGTCCTTTGATGTGGGCGACAGCTTTACAACCTGCCCTTTAAGTGCGTGTATCAGCGGATTATATTCTGCTTCGGGATCACACACATAAATATCGTCATTTGTAACCAAAAACGCATTTGTCATTTCACGCTTTGCGGAAAAACTTTTACCGCTGCCCGGTGTTCCGAGTATAAGCCCGTTAGGATTTTTCAGCATTTTTCGGTCAACCATTATCATATTGTTTGAGAGTGCATTAAGACCGCAATAAAGCGCTTCGGGACTGTCCGAAAAAAGCTCCTGCGTGGTGAACGGTACAAAAATAGCGGTGCTTGAAGTTGTCAAAGCCCGCTGTATTCCGATATTGTTTATTCCGATAGGCACGCTTGCCATTAGTCCGTCCTCCTGCTGATAATCAAGACGGCGCAGCGGACAGTTCCGCTGCTGTGCGATTGACTGCACCTCGAATATGGCGCTGTTTAATGCCTTTTTTGTTTTCGCCGTATTCATAATAAGTACGGTAACTAAAAACATTCTTTCATTTCTGCCTTGCAAATCCTCTAATAATTTCTTTGCGTCAATACCGAATGTATTTATATCCGACGGAATTATGTCCATATCGTAACCGGCTCTGACCGCTTTTTTCTGCTCCTCGATTTTCATTTTATCAAGGTCGGTGATTTTGCGCTTTATCATTTTTATTGCTTCGCTCTGGTCGATACTTTTAATATGGATATTGACAGATAAAGCCGATTGTATTTCAAGAAAGTTTTTCAGCATTTCGTCTGTAAGCTCCGGTGCGAGTATGTGCAAAAATGAAACGGCGCCTATCGTGCCGCCCATTCTGAAACAACGCCCGTCCGAAAAATTGAACGAGGTCGGGGCGATAAAGTCCTTTGTGGTAAGCCCCGTTTTATATATCAAATTCCAAGAGAAATTTAATTTATTCTCGCCGCCGTTAAAGCACGAGTGCAAAAGCTCCAATCGTTCCATACCGTTTAACGAGAAGGCTCTAACGCCCAAAATCTTAAAATTGTTGATTATATCAGTTTCGATACGCTCCAAACGCTGTTTCGCATTTTGGATATTATCGGCTTCAATTCCGAATGTGATATATTTCTTTCTCACAATTCCGTTGTTGCCCCTTGCAAGCTGATTTTTCAGCATGTCGGTGTATTCTGCTCTTATCCCGTCAAAATCATCATTCTGCGGTTTTATGGCAATGGATTTTTCAAAGTCGGATATATCCATTGTCTGATTAAGAAACGAAAGCTGCACCGATATGGATTTATCAAAGTAATTGAGAAAATCACAGTAATTTTCAAAGATTATATTTTTGTCCTCATTCCTTGCAAGCTGATAATTTATATCATAAAACTGTATTGTTTTCGTGAAATAATTGTCCCTGACAATGCAGATTCCGTCGGGGCGCATTTCCTTGTAGCTTATTGTGTCCTGCGCCGACATTGCAATTTTACCCTGCATTTTTGCCTTTTTCACGGCGTCGGCTATCCGCTTTCG
>USLP01000367.1 GCA_900555525.1 uncultured Eubacteriales bacterium | reverse complement strand
TTTTCCGCTGCCTGCCGCCGCCGAAAGCAAAAGCGACTTGTTTTTTGTGTATATGGCTTTTTCTTGAGACGGAGTGTATTTTATCATTTTTTCCTATTCCTCCGTTCCCAAAAGCTTAAGTGCATTTTTAAAGTAAATTTTTGAAAGTTCATCGTCCGAAAGCCCCAGCGTGCTTAAAAATGTGAGTTCGTGCTTCGGGGTATGCCATGGCGTATCGGAGCCGAAAATAATTTTATCCGCTCCGTGCTTTTCTATGATTTTAATCGCCGCAGGACGGGGGAGTATGCCCAGCCCCATAGACGTATCAAAATAAAACTGCGAATCCGTAAGCTTATCCAAAACGTCCGTCCACGCTTCAAGACCGCCCCAGTGTGCCAAAATCACAGGCGAAGAAAACTTGTCCGCGATTTTTATTAACCGCTCGGGCAGGCATCTGCTTTCGGGACCGAAACCGGGGTCAAAGCCCGCATGAAAAAGCGTTATTAAATTAAGGTCTGAAATTTTTTTGTAGATTTTCGTCATTTTGGGGTCATCAACGTAAAAGCCTTGGTATTCGGGGTGAAATTTTACACCGCGAAGCCCTGCGTCCTTTATACGTTCAAGCTCAAAAAGCGCATCGGGCGAATCGGGGTGAACCGACCCGAATGCAATAATATCGGGACTGTTTATGCTGATTGCAAAATTATTGACATTCGTCTGCTGTTTCGGATTTGTCGCTATGTTCATAACAGCAAATTTTTGCACGTTATTTTCTTTCATAAGGCGCATAAGCCCCGAAAGCGTTCCGTCAGTCGCAGGCTCAACGCCTCCGCAGGCAAAGCTCAGCTTTTGCATTGCGTTTCCTGCGATTTTGTCGGGGAAGCAATGCGTATGAAAATCTATAAGCATTAATTATCACTCACTTTAAAATGTTTATACATATATATTCTATAATATCACTAATTTATATTCATGTCAATAAAATTCACAGATTTTACATCTCAAAAGCATAAAAATCATCGTACGTTTGCATAGGCTTTCCGAATGTTCATAAAATTATAAAGGGAATGACACACTCGGTCATTCCCTTTATGCTCTTATATATCCGAAAAAATCAAAAAAGGTTTCATCTTTAGAATATTATACCATGTTTTCTTTGCTTTTAAAGACTTTCACTTTATCATTTCGGAAATGAGTTTTATATTTTCTTTTATGCGCATATCAGAAGGGGAGAGCGAGGCGGCGGTTTTTGCCGATTCCAACGCTTTTTCGTAGTCTTTGGTATAATAATACCCGAGTGATAAAAGGTCGTGGGGCAGGCTTCCCCATGCGTCTGCGTCGGTGATATAATTGAGCCTGCGTTCGGTAATCAAAAGCGCATTTTTTATAAGATATATTACGCCGTACCAATCCTTTTGCCGATAGCAGAACTTTCCGAAATCAACCCACGGCTCTCTTGTATACGGCATTTCGCCTACAGCCTTATGATACCACCTTTTCGCCTCCGATATTTCACCTTTATTCTCATAGCAAAATGCCGTATATCGCATAGACGCACAGCGTTCTTCCTCCCAGACGGCATTTTCCATGGAAAGATGGCGTTTAAAGGTGATAATCGCTTTATCCCAATCGCCGTGAAACATATATTCACGTCCGAGATAGTGCATGTTTCTGTCGTTTTTCGGGTCTTCCTGTACGGCAAGCTCCAAAAGCTTAAGATACTGCCCTCTGGATTTTGTTTCATCGGGGTAGTGATTCAGCTGTACGCCTTTAGCCAAGCGCATTACGCTTTTTTTGCTTCCGATATAAGAAAGCACTTCATGAACGGGATTGACCCATTTATATTCATGGCGGCTGTGGATTTTATCGGAAAAGAATACCGTTCCCTCCGAGCCGTCGGGGTTAAAACTCCAGGTATATCGGTAATTCAGCCTGTTTACACCGTTAATCCATGCGGCTTCAACCTTTTTTCGCCAGCCCTTTTCAAAAACTTCGTCCAAATCGGTGCATACGCATATATCGGCATTCACGGGAACGAGAGAAAGAGAGCGGTTTCTCGCAGTATCAAACCGCCACGGCTTGATTTCTTCAACCGTTACGTTTACTTTATGCTTTCTTAAAATTTCGGCGGTTTT
>USLP01000366.1 GCA_900555525.1 uncultured Eubacteriales bacterium | reverse complement strand
CGGTTAAGGAATCGCCCGGGCTTGCGACAAAGGGCGCGGGCATACTCTTTTCCCTTCCCGTTTCTTCGGTGCTCGGCGTCAATCTCGACGGCGAAACGGACGTTAAATAAGCTTATTTAGCGTTTTTAACGTAAGGCTTCAGAGGCTGTCGCATAAAAGGTAAAGCGATAGCCTTTTTAACAAATAGAGGACTTGATTTTGTTACGTCAAGTCCTCTTTGTTTTTCGTTTTTTACCGACACCATATAACAGTTTTCGGTATCGTTCGGTTAATTAAAATGTTATATCCGATTTTTAGTTTACGCCGTTGTACGAGCTTCGATATACAAATCAATGTCGTTTATTATATATTTATGCCCCGTAGTGTGTAATACGTCGTAAAAAGCATCAAGGTATTCAAATACTTTGTTTTTTTCAAAAAGTTCTTGGGTCATAACACCCGTCATACCTTTTTCCGCTTTATACATTTCAAAGCAAAAGGTCTTGAATTGTAATGTTTTACTCATACTATACCTCCGGAAATTCCAATTTTCCGTTCATTTCCCTGTCGAACAATTCGACAATCATATCGGAACTATACTGCCACACTTTCGTATCTTCGTTTTCAAGAGCCTTATAAACTTCTGATTTATGAAATAACGCCATAGCTTTATTTTCGTCTAATCCGTATTTTTCCATTATTTTACTGATTATATCGGGCGTCATAACAGCCATTAAAGTTGAAAATTTATCTTTATCCATTTAGTTTTCCTCCATGCCAATGAATTTTAAGTAAGCCAAAGATTTTTCGGTATGGAACAATACTTGATTATAAAGTTCCTCAACCTTCAATCTCTTTAATGCTTCTTCCAAATCATATACGCCGATTTCGTAAAGCCTGACTACTTCATAAACACCGTCATCGGCAACGGGACCTATAACAATATCGTATGTCTCCCGACTTTGTCCTTTGCGGTTTGCGAAAACAAAATCCAACCACTCTTTATCCGCTTTATCGAAACGGAGAATTTTCAATTCTGCTTCCGCCTTTTCAAGGTCGAAGTCATACGCTGAAACATATCCGATATCCGTTCCTTTTCTGTTTTTTTGTTTTGCCGTCCATTTGACGGCTTGCTCCTCGTTCATTGTTGTATAAAAGCCATAACCAAAATCCAAATACCTGTCGCCAACCCTTATCTCAGGATTTTCTACAACGACAAGACTACCGTGATATACCTTCATACGATTGCCTCCATTTTCTTAATCTTTGCTTGCTCCGCCTTTAATTCTTCGATAAGCCTCTCGACAACCTTTCGTCTCTCAAGCCGTTCCGAAACAAAAGCAATATCCTTTTCGTTCGTACCGATATATTTTGCACATACCTTTTTACCGTCTCTGTATTTCAGATAATAGTATGTATTTGCTTTCGTAATTTTAGGCGTTATCTTGCCTTTGGGTAAAAGCGACAACTCAATTTCGTATCTCTCCAACATATATTCATTTCTTTTTCTTTCATCTTCCAAAACGGAATATATCAATCGCATAACCACTACCTTGTTAATATTGTACTCTACAATACGTATTTTGTCAACCGCTTTTGTAGAACATTCAAGGCTTTTTGTTTTTTAGTAAAACACGGCTTTTTAGCATTTCTTTTTTAATTGCGATTTATATAAATTTTATTTGAGCTTTATATAAATTGACATTTTTTAAAAACCGCATTATAATATCTAAGTAAAAACAAAATCCGCGGGGAAAATCCCTCGCGACGGAGCAAAAATGTCAGAGTTCTTACAAGGTCTTAAAAGGACCGCTATGTGCGGAACGTTCCGCAAAGAAAACGCAGGCGAAACGGCAGTCGTTATGGGCTGGGTTCAACGCAGCAGAAACTTAGGCAGTATCATTTTCACGGATTTGCGCGACAGGTCCGGCATTGTGCAGATAGTTTTCGACGAAACGGTCGAAAAAGAAGTATTTGAAAAAGCCGAAAAAATTCGTTCGGAATACGTTCTCGCCGTCAAAGGCGTCGTACGCGAACGCTCGGCAAAAACCAACAAAATCCCGACGGGCGACGTTGAAATTTTAGCCGAAGAATTGAAGATTTTATCGGAAGCGGAAACGACACCTTTCGAAATTTTGGACGACA
>USLP01000365.1 GCA_900555525.1 uncultured Eubacteriales bacterium | reverse complement strand
GCGCCTCGTGTGTAAAAGAGGCTATGAACGAGCTCGGTATACAAATTGACGGCTTTGACCATAAAAGCGGTTTTGCTTATATTTCGTCTCTTAAAAACAACGGAGTAAAACCCGAAGATTTTATAACAGAGGCAACTGCGGCAAATGATGTGAAGCTTATTAAAATTTCAAAAATATATAAGCTTTATACCGAGAAAATGAAAAAGTATAACGCTCTTGATTTTGACGATTTGCTTTTAAAAACCGTTGAACTTTTTGAAAAGTTTCCTGCGATTTTGGAAAAATATCAAGACAAATTCAGGTATATAATGGTTGACGAGTATCAGGATACAAATAAAGTTCAGTACCGTCTTATTTCACTTCTTACGAAAAAATACGGAAATATCGGCGTTGTCGGCGATGACGACCAGTCGATTTACCGTTTCAGAGGCGCGGATATACGAAATATTTTGGATTTTGAAAAAGATTTCAAAAATGCACGTGTAATTAAGCTTGAAGATAATTACCGCAGTACAAAAAATATTTTGGACGCCGCAAACGGTGTGATTGCAAATAACGAAAAAAGAAAAGCAAAGCGCCTTATTGCCAATAAAGAGCTTGGCGAAAAGGTTCACTTTATAACGCCCAGAAACGGTTTCGATGAGGCTGTACGCATAAAAACATTGATTGATGAGCTTGTTGGAAGCGGAAAATATCATTATAAGGATATTGCTGTTTTATACCGTATGGGCGCAATTTCACGTATGTTTGAACAGTATTTCCTGCGTGAGGGAATACCTCACAGGGTTGTCGGCGGTATGCGCTTTTTTGACAGGGCCGAAATAAAAGATATAATTGCGTATTTGAGACTTGTTATGAATGAAAATGACGACGAAGCATTTTTGAGAATTATAAATACCCCTCCGAGAGGTATCGGAAAAACAACGGTTGACAGGCTTAAAAATATAGCTTTGGAGACAGGTGTTTCGCTCTTGGCGGCGGCACATAAGGCGGATGAATATCCCGAAATATCTTCGGCACGTCTTAAGCTTCTTGATTTTTGCAAACTGATTTCGGATATTTCCGAATTTAAAGACGACCTTAACGAGCTTGTGAACAGCGCCGTTTACGGAACGGGCTATATGGATTGGCTTAATAAGGATTCAAAGGAAGAAAGCAAAGCACGCGCGGAGAACTTGGGTGAGCTTTTGTCCATGACAAAGGAACAGGATTATGCGGATTTGCCGGAATTTTTGGAAAGTATCGCTCTTCTTTCCGATATCGATAATTTTGATGATTCCGAGGATGCCGTTACGCTAATGACCTTGCACAGCGCAAAAGGACTTGAATTTCCCGTTGTGTTTATCGCAGGCTTTGAAGACGGAATTTTCCCGTCGGGAAAATCAAAAGGCGAGACCGGCGGAATAGAGGAGGAAAGACGTCTTTGTTATGTGGGAATAACCCGTGCGAAAAATATACTGTACCTTTCGGCAGTAAAAGAACGCATGATGTTCGGTACTCCGATGTTTTTCAGAGTATCTCCGTTTTTGAAGGAAATACCCGAAGAAAATCTGGAAAAGGAATTAAACAAGCAGTTTGACGTGCCCAAAAAGGAACTTCCGAAAAAAGGCTATGTAATACCGCCGTCAAAAACAGAGGTTATACACCCCGACAGAGAAAAAATGAATTTGGGTGTTTTTCGTGAAAATATGCGTGTAACACATAAAAAATTCGGCAAAGGAACGATTGTGTCGGCTCTGCCGTTAGGCAACGATGTCAAGCTTGAGATTATGTTTGACGATGTCGGAAAAAAAGTACTTATGGCGGCTTATGCCAATCTGAAAATCATTTAAAAGGAGGCTGTACAAATGGCGCTTGATTGTTATACACTAAAAATGCTTGCCGATGAGCTTGCGGATAAGCTTATAGGCGGAAGAATTGACAAAATTTATCAAATGTCCAGAGTACAGCTTTTAATGACCGTCCGTTCGCTTGGTGAAAATCACAGGCTTTATATCTCCTGCGACGCTTCAAAAGGACGGGTAAACCTAACAACTATGAAGTTTGAAAATCCCGATGTTCCGCCCGTTTTTTGTATGCTTATGCGAAAACACCTTTCGGGTGGAAAAATAACGGGGATTACGGC
>USLP01000364.1 GCA_900555525.1 uncultured Eubacteriales bacterium | reverse complement strand
TTATGCTGTTGCTCGTGCCGAGAATCTTGGTGATTGCAAGCTGCCCGAGAGCAATAGCAAGACTCGTGCCGACGATGAATACCGCGGTAAGCGCCGCGAATACGCTCGTCAAAATAACCCATAAGCGTTTTTTTGTGAACATTTATCGTTCTCTCCTGATAGTATTTTGCGCGTTTTTTCCCGCGCCCTTTTTAACTATACATCAAAAAAAATTTTGCGCAATAGTTTTGTCGCACTCTCGGCTTTTCCCGTCGTAAATTAAAGAAGAAAAATCGGCGTTGTCGCAACCTCTCGGATTTTCGGCGCAAACTAAGCCGCCGCCCGTTTTTCTCTTTGCCTTAAAAAACGGCTGCTTTTGTTCCGCAAAAATAATTATCTCCGAAAAATGTATGCTCCGATTTTTTGTTTGTTATAAAAAACGGCACAAAAAAAGAACGGCAAAAAAAGCTCAAACACTTCTCTTTCCGTCCTTTATAAGTTGAAAATTGAAAATGGAAAATTGAAAATTGTGGATTTTTAAATATATAAAATACCGTCCTTAACTTTCAGCTTTCTTTTTCGGTATCTGTACGTAACTAAGGGCGGCGGCGCACGCAGTGGCAAAATGTGCCGCTATTGCGCCGTTAGGTTAGTTCTCAGCTTTCTTTTTCGGTATCGGCAATATCACGTCAAGATTGAATTTTTCTTCCGCCGCTACCACTGAAATTTCCCCGCCGTACTTATAAGCTATTCTCTCCATACTCTTCATACCGAATCCGTGGTAATCTCTGTCCTTTCTTGTTACGGGCAAGCCGTTTTCAAGCTCAATCTCGCCCGAAAAATAGTTTTCGACATGGATAAAGAGCATGTCGCCCGCGCTCTGCACGGTAACGCCTATGCAGCGGTTGTCTATCAAAGGTTCGTCGGAAACGCTTTCTATGGCGTTTGAAAGGGCGTTGCCGAACAGCGAATAAATATCGGTCGTGTCCATAAAGGAAATAAGGTCGCCTTTGACAACGCAAGTCATCTGTATGTTTTTGCTTTCGCACATAAGCTTCTTTTCGGTTAAAATAACGTCCAAAACGTCGTTGCCGGTTTTTACGGTGCAATCGTAAACCATAACCGCGCGTTCGATTTCCGCTATGCTTTCTTCCGAAGCGTTCTTTCTGAGTGCCGATATCTGATGCTTTAAGTCATGGCACTTTATGTTGATTAAGTTTATCGTTTCCTTTGAAAGTTCGTATTGCTTCCGCTCTTGCCTTAAAAGTTCCTGCATTCCGGCAACTTCATGGCGCATATCGTCGTTCTCCGTTATGCCCGACTGAACGTACAAAACGAGAATACAACAGATTATCGCGTAAACCGATTCGGCAATCGAAGAAAGTCTGTCGCGATTGGCGTTGTCGGTGGTGAGCCTCGACATGCCTATGCACAAAACGATAACGGCAAGCGATATAACCACCTTTCTGTTCCGGTTGTCGTCATGGCGGTCAAGTCTCGCTCGGGGCTTTGCAACAAAATAATATATCGCAACGTACACCGCAACGTACGAGCCGAGTTTTACTATAATCGAAATCCATTCGGCAACTTCTTTCCCGAAAAATAAGGTTGTAACAAGCCTGCTTACGTTGCGCGCTATGTCCTGCGTGGCGTACGCGCCCGAACAGCAAAACAAAACTTCCGTCGGGTAATTTTCTTGCCAAATCTCCCGAATGATAAATTCCGTTCGCAAACGCCCGTTCGGTTTCCTCCGGCAGATTGATATAGCCTCGCACATACTTATTTTCAATCCATATCTCGCCTATTTCTCCATCGGGAACTTCGTTCCCGTCCTCATCAAGCAGCACACACTCAAGATCAAACTGCGGCTTGCCAATCGGACAGGTTGCATACGGCTTATCGATTTTGAAAATACTGACCGCAAATCCGCTTTCACTCATAGCATAAGCATTATAAATGTCAACATTATCAATATATATATTATTTGCCGGTTCGCTTCCGACAAAAAGCTTCTTTAAAAACGGCCCGGTCTTTCCGTCCAGCAGCCGTATATAAGAAGGCGACAAAAACGTAACGTTGATGCGATTATCCAACAACATCTTTTTTAAGGAAAGAGGATTTTTAATTGTGGAATACGACGCTATGTAAAGCCTGCTGCCGATACTG
>USLP01000363.1 GCA_900555525.1 uncultured Eubacteriales bacterium | reverse complement strand
GAGATTGTATAAGCTGTGCGAGCATGACGGGCGGCGTAAGCTTTAAAAGGATTTTTCCTATCTTTTCTTCGCCGAAATAATCGCTTTTTTCTTCTGTTTGATTCATAACTCTACCTCTTTTTCCGTAATACCGAATAATTATATCACAAAAAATATAATTTTCAATACAAAATATAAAAAAATCGGTTCTGTGTATTAAGAAAAAGGTGCGGTTTATTAATAAAAACAGAAAAGTTTAAATTTTTTTGCGAAAAGGGGTTGACAAATTTATCTTACTGTTGTAAGATATAGGTATTACAATTGTAAGAAATAAATTTGGGAGGCTTCTTAAATGAAAAAAACGCAAAACATAAGCAGCTCGGAGCTGATGATAATGAGAGTTCTTTGGGAAAGCGAAAAACCGCTTACCGTACAGCAGATATGCGATTTGATTCCCGATAACAAATGGGCATATAAGACTGTCGGAACACTTCTTATCAGATTATGTGAAAAGGGGGCGGTGAAATCCGAAAAAAACGGAAGAGCGAATACATATTCCGCATTACTGGAAAAGGAAAAATACACCGAAGAGCAAACAAAAGCTCTTGTTAAAAATTTATACAACGGTTCTGTAAAAGAGCTTGCTGTCTCGCTTTTTAAAGCGGGAGCAATGACGTCGAAGGATATAGCGGAAATAAAAGAAATGTTTGATTTATAGACGTAAAGGAATAATCATAAGAATGGAAAATTTTATAAAATCACTTATTTTAATGTCGGCTTCGGGTGGCTTGACGGCTATGCTGATTTTCTTTGCAAAGCCTGCAACAAAGCGGATTTTTGACCCGAAATGGCAGTATTATATATGGCTTATACCGCTTTTTATAATGCTTGTCCCGATAAAATCAATTCCTATGAATTTGAAAACGGAGAAATTGCCCGAAATTATAACCTCTGCCCAAAAAACTGCGGAAGCTTATATATCGGATGTTACTGTTTCAAATGCGGATATGCCGAAGCTGCCGAAGCTTTTAGGGTATGTATGGCTTACGGTGTTTTTGGGAATTTCCGGTTTTAGGATTTTTTCATACTGTAAGTATACGGGGATTTTGAGAAAAAATTTTTCTGCCGAGCAAAGCGTGAGAGAGCTTACGTTAAGAAAAACACAGCTTCTTTCCGCACCTGTTCTTATAGGGCTTATAAAGCCGGTGCTGTACATTCCCGACGGCGATTTGTCGGATAAGGAAACGGAATATATTTTTAAGCACGAGCTGACGCATTTCAAAAGAAAGGATTTGTGGTATAAGCATTTTTCCTCGGTTGTTTGCACCGTTCATTGGTTCAACCCGATTGTGTATTTGATTCTTCGGGAAATTGATGAGTACTGTGAGATTTCATGCGACTGCGAAACGGTGAAAAACTATACGGATACTCAAAAGAGCGAGTATATGAGGCTGATTCTTCGGCTTTTGCAAAATTCCTTAACGAATACAAACAGCTTTTCGCTTACAATGACAGGAGCTCGCAGGACGATTGAAAGGAGATTCAGAATGATAAGAAATTACAATAAAAAAAGTAAAATTATAACTGTAATATCGGTATTTTGCGCCGTTATCCTATGCGGTGTGGCGGCTTATGCAAGCGGTACGCTGTCAAACGAACTTTTGATGAGAAAGCTTGGCACAGATGAAAATGCAACGGTCAATTTGGAAACCGTTCTTTCAAAAATAGGCTTTACAAATAACGGATTTTTACTCCCGAACGGAGATATAACAGCACCGTTCGGAAAGCTGCCTAACGGAAAAATACATACGGGTATCGATTGTTCGGGAAAAAAGGGCGACCCTGTATATGCAGGCGCAGACGGAACTGTTTCGGAAACGAAATATTCTCCCTCTTTGGGATATTATATAATAATTTCCCACGAAAACGAGTATACAAGCCTTTACGCTCATTTAAGCGAAATAAACGTATCGGAGGGCGATACGGCCTTGAGAGGGCAGATTATCGGAAAGGTCGGTGCAAGCGGAATGGCAACGGGACCGCATCTGCATTTTGAAGTGCGTAAGGACGGCGCTTATGTTGATCCGATGAGTTACTTCTAAATCATTTCCGGAGGGAAGGAAGCTATGCAGCTGACAAATACACTGATTGATTTATTAAAGAAACGCGG
>USLP01000362.1 GCA_900555525.1 uncultured Eubacteriales bacterium | reverse complement strand
GCCATGACGAACCAAAATCGTCATCGGTATATCCGAGAATTTTTAAGTAAATCGTAATCGCTTCTTCAAAAAGCACAGTTCCGTCGGGACGAAAGGTTGAATCTATATAACCCTTGCAAAGTCCCTTTGAAACGGCGATTTGTATATATGCGCTTGCCCAGTGCGAAGCAGGCACATCATAAAACGGAGACGTTTTTATTCCTGCTGCAACGGAATTTTTGTACGCCGACGCCATAACCGCCATTTTCGTACACTCCGCTCTCGAAACAAAATTATCGAGGCGGTAATTCCCGTCGGGGTCGCCCTGCATTATTTCAAGCTCCGACAGAAGCGTCATTATATCCTCTTCGTTCGTCCACTCGGCAAAAGCGGTAAACGAAGACAGACACATTGCAGTCAAAATCAATATTGCCGTAAACTTTTTCATATTTATAATCATTCCTTTCATATTCGTATCTCAAACTTATTCATATCTTAATGCGTCAATCGGATTAAGCTCCGCCGCTTTCTTCGCGGGCAGATAACCGAAAATTATGCGGAAACGCCGAACGCAACACAGATTGACCCAAAGGACGGCGCTACCTTCATATTCATAAGCTTGCCCGCCAGAAACGAAATCAAAATACCGAAAACTATTCCGAAAACACCCCCGACGCCGCTGACGGCTCCTGCCTCTATAACAAACTGCTGAAGAATATTTTTGTTTTTCGCACCCAGGGATTTTCGTATACCGATTTCCCTTGTACGTTCCGTTACGGAAACAAGCATAATATTCATAATTCCTATACCGCCTACCAAAAGCGATATTCCCGCTATTCCGACAAGCACACTTGTCATCATTCCCGTCATTTCGTCCATCTGATCCATCATTTCCTGCTGGCTCATTATATTAAAGTAATCGGTTGAACCGAAAATCGACAGAAAATAGCTTTCAAGCTTATTCATTGCGCCGTCAACCGTGTCCTCGCTCCGCGCCGACAAAACATAGGAATTTACGCCCCTCATCCATGAGATGCTTGTTGCAAGCGTATAGGGAATATAAATTGCGTCGTCCGAGCTTCCTTCTTCGCTGTCCGCCGTTTCCTCCAATACGCCTATAACGCTGTAGGTTTCACCGTTGATCTTCAAGGTTTTTCCGACTGCCGCCTTTGTGCCGAAAAGCTCGGAAGCCGTATATGTTCCTACGACGCAGACCTTTTGACGTTTTTCAACCTCGACATACTCTATATATCTGCCTTGGTCTACGGTTATTTTTTTTATATCGGGATACATTTCATTCGTACCGGTGCAGGTTGTGGTTAAGCTTTCCGTATCGTTTTTCAAGGTTACGCTCGTTGTTACGGACGGAGAAATAAGCGATATAAGGTCTGCGTTTTCCTCCGCAAGCTCCATAATATCCGACACGCTCACCGCTCTGTTTCCGCCTCTGCCCGTAATATTTACGTTAATAAGATTTGTTCCCATAGACTGAAACATATCCACCATCTCCGATTTCAAGCCGTTTACCAAGGAAACAAGCACAATAACGGAGGCAACGCCTATAATAATGCCGAGCATAGTGAGAAGCGAGCGCATTTTACTGCTCAATAAGCTTTTTATTGCCAAAATAAAGGATTGCTTTATGCTCATTCTTCTTCACCTGCTTTCCTGTCGGAAACGATTCTGCCGTCTTGTATTCTTACGATTCTTTTTGCACGCTTGGCTATAGAAATATCATGCGTTATAAGCGCTATCGTTGTGCCGTCCTCATCGTTAAGCCTTTTTATAAGCTCCAAAACCTCAACGCCCGTTTTACTGTCGAGCGCGCCTGTCGGCTCGTCGGCTAAAATCAGCTTCGGATCGCCCGCCAGGGCTCTTGCTATGGAAACTCTTTGCTGTTGTCCGCCCGAAAGCTGTTTCGGAAATTTATGTATTCTATCCTTAAGCCCGACCTTTTCCAAAGCCGTTTCCGCACGCTCTCTGCGCTCCGCAGGCGGAATACGCTTATAAATAAGTGGTAATTCCGCATTTTCAAAAACGGTAAGCTTATTTATAAGATTATACTGCTGAAAAATAAAGCCTATCGTTCTGCTTCTGATTGCGGCAAGCTCGTATTCGTTCATCGTGCTGACGTCCGTACCGTTTAGAGTATACGTCCCCGAAGTGGGAATATC
>USLP01000361.1 GCA_900555525.1 uncultured Eubacteriales bacterium | reverse complement strand
TGTTACCGCCGACGATATAACAGATTATGAAACGGTTTCCACTATCAAAAAGAGAATACGTGCGAACATAAGAAAATCCTATCCCGTTGATATGACGTCATATTTCACAAACGATTATTTTATAAAATCTACTGATACAGACGAGGAACTTATAGCCTCTTACAATCAAGGCATAGGCGGAACACAGTGGTATAATGCGGATATGCTTTTGAATGCTCTTTCGGAGGACGGTGAATATATTTATAAAAATTTACGTTACAAATTCGGGAATTTGGAATCAAACGGCAAAAACGCTGTCTTGATGACAAATGACGTAACAATTCCGTTAAGCGGGGCTTATCGTGATTCACTTTATATAACAGGTGCAGGTAAAAGTTCTTCTGCAAACGGCGACGAGCTTAAGTATATCATAAATTATACTGACGGTACGAGCGATGCGGTTTCAAGCATTGCGTTTGATTATTGGGGCGGAGCTAAAAAGGCAGATGTCTCCGATGAAGTTCTTTTAGACTGCAAGAGATATATTTTCAGATACAAAAAAGTTAATGGGGTTGAAACAACGGAGCTTGAACGGTTCGTTTATAATGACAAAGCAAATATTTATCTCTTTAGACTTCCTGTTAATTCTGAAAAAAGGATTGAGTCAATCACTCTGAAAAGTAATATATACGTATCGGTATTCGGAATAACGGAGGCGTCGGAAACGGTGGGCGAGCTTTCGGCACGTGTTGACGCATACCTCGATAAATTCAACGTTGAAAATATTGCCGATTATACAGTGGGACAGCTTAACGAATTGTTTTCTTATATCGCTTTTGCACGTGAAAACGGCGTTACGGATTCCGATTACAACAGCGCAAAAGAAAAAGCTTTAAAAGAAGCCTTCAATGATATATATGAAGAATTTGAGCCTATTGACTTGACACAATATTTTGATTGCGATATGTTTATGAAGGAAGATGACGTTAATAAGGTTAAAGGCAGTAAGATGGACAGCATTTTCTTTGAGAGCGAAGCCGTAATAAATGCGCAGGGTTCGGACGGACTTGTGGAAGCAAACGGAATAAAATATAAATTCGGCGACCTTACGGAGCTTAATAATAATGCTTTCGGAATGTTTAAAGCAGGCGAAGATAACGAACACAACGTATATGATAAGGAAATAACACTTAAGGGTAACTATGTTGACTGCTTCTCTCTTATTGCGGCAAGAAGAGATAACAATAATCAGCAGAATATAAAATATACAATTACATATGAAGATGAAAGCGTTGATACGGGCTTTGTTGCGATAAACAAATTCAATGCCGAAATTGCAGACCTCACACCCATAGTAAAAGGCTATCAGATAAGATATGACTGGAACGAAAATCGCTCCGGTTACTGGAAAGTAAACGATAAAGGCTGGGAGCTTTATACATATCTCTATTCGTATGATATACCCGCAAACCCGTCAAAAAAGGCTGTAAGCATAAAGCTCGGCGAAACGGCATGGAGTTCGGATATATTCGTGTTTGCTCTTACCGAGGTTTATCCGTCGGCAAATAAGATAAAGGCGGAGCTTAACAATATCCCGTCAAGCGTTTCTGAAATCACGGCTGATAATATTGAATATGCGAAAAATATAGACGCGTGGATTTATCTCGCAAACAAAAAAGGGATTGCATTTCCGCTTGATGACAATACCGTTTCTGCCATTAAAGAAATGGTAAGCCGTATAAAGAACGGACTTCTATGCGAAAACGGAATAAAAACACCCTCCGACAGCGGCATAAGCTTCAGCGCAGACGTTTATAACTATACAAAATACGCAATAGACGTAAACGTTATAATTGCGGAATATGACGGCAATACGCTGAAAAATATCAACATTGTTAAAAACAGCGTTTTGGTATCAAACGATAAGCAGACCGTAAACGGAACGCTTTTTGGCACAGGCGCAGACACACAGATTAAAGTTATGCTTTGGGGCGAAAACTTAAGCCCCTTCGCAGATATACAGTAAAACAAAAATATGAGTAAGAGCCGCAGTGCAAAACAACTGCGGCTCTTATTATGTAAAAAATTAATCTATTACAGCTTTATTTTTAATAAGAATTTCACGGATTTTTTTAATATCCGCATCGGAGACGTTGGATTTTTGCTTATACGCAA
>USLP01000360.1 GCA_900555525.1 uncultured Eubacteriales bacterium | reverse complement strand
GGTGCAGATAATTTTAGTTTTGCGCATCAGTCATATTCCTCTCTGTATCAGATAACTAACGAAACGTGTATAACATTATATCAGACCTATTTTAGCACTTTTCGTGCGGTTTGGCAATCGTCCGCGAAAACGGCGGATTGTTTTCGTGCTTTTCGACAAAAAAGCAAATGCTGCATGTCGGCGGATTGGGCAAGACCGCATAATCTCCTGCAGAAAAAAGGTAAAAATGCACGGTCTCCGTCCCCTGCGCGGCGGCGGCGGCTTCGCTCTTGTATTTTACCCGCCCTTACGATATAATAAAAGTATCTGAGCGAAATACAGTACAGCGGCGGACGACACGAAAACGCCGCTTTGAAAGGAAGAAAACATATGAAATTAAAAAGAATAATCGCAGGAGCGCTTACGGCTTTGTCGCTTATGAGCATGGGCGCATATGCGGAGGAAGAAAAAATTTTTAAAGCGGACAGCATATCCTTAAACGAAATGTTTGACGGCGCTGATATTAAATATCAGGAAAATCCGCAAACGGGCAAGGTTGAGCTTAAAATTAATAACGGCGAATACACAAGAGAATATGCAAGCGGACTTAACAATTCGCCCGACGCTCCAATATTTACGGCAGGCAAAAAATACCTTAACACGGTATTTTGCGCCGATATGGTTTTTGACTTCACGGACGGCGGAAACGATACGAAAGGTCCGAGCTGCTGGAACGCTTTTCAGCTTCGTGCGGAAGACACGGATAAGCTTTGCTGGACAACGAAATGCTATGTTATTATAGTTAAAGACGGCAGAGTGGAGATTCAGAAGTTCGGTACGGGCGCAGACGGATATTTGTTAAATGAAGACTGCGAAATCCCCAAGGACGAAAAAGTAAACGTAAAATACGGGGCTGTAGATACGGACAAGGGCGTTTATGTTTTCATAAAAATAAAAGATAAAATCTACGGCGCACTTGATACAAATTCAACAATAAAAACGGAGGGCTACATGAATTTTGAATTCAGAACAAAATTCAAAGCCTACGATACAAAGGATAAAGAGCTTGCAATCGCCGTTCCGAACGTTTCCTACAATGCGAAAACGGCAAAGCTCGAGAGCGAAAACGAATTTATTTCGGCAGGAACGGACAAAAAGGCGCAGATTAAAGAAAACAACTGGTATTTAAGCACTGCCGGCTTTATGAAAAACCCTGCCGAAAGATACGGTCAGGTTGAGGCTGAGGCATGGGAAAAGATAGACGGCGAAACGCTTTCCTCCATGACGGTTATGACGGGCGATGTGGGACGCTATGCAAAAACGGCGGCTGCTACCGAGGACGGACTTTGTGTGATGAGTAATGACGAATATATAAGCTCGGCGGAATATATCCTCCAAAACGGCTACGCGGGACTTTTGGACTGCAACAAGGCTTATATGAAGGGCAAATACTTCACCTATGACGAAAATAATTCAAGCATTACACCGTTTGAAGATGAGTATATTTATCTTCCCGTAAGAGGAATATGCGAGGCGGACGGCATTAAGGTGGCGTGGGACGCGGAAAATGACAGCGTTTTTATGGATACAAACGGTGTTGTAAAAGAAAATAACACGCTTTTCAGCGAATATCCGACAGGCTTTAAGGTAGGTTTTTTGGGCTGGGTACGCTTCAGACTTCTTATGGGAACGTCAATGGTTACCCCTCCGATAAATGTTGAAGGACGCACAATGCTTGAATATACCGATTTCGGCGCGGCTCTTAACTACAAAAACATATACTGCGGCAAAGACAGCGGAATAATCACATTTTCACCGATACCGCTTACATTTACCGCGGAGGACGAAAAGGAAATTGCCGACAGCATACAGTACGGCATTATAGAAAAGTAAAAAAATAAAAAACATATACGAAAGGAGAGCTTTTATGAAAAAGCTGATTTCAATCATCACACTCTCCGCAATGCTTATAACCTCCATGATGGGGCTTACGGCAATGGCGGAAGCAAACGAAACGGGCATGATTATCTATGTTGCTGCAAACGGCGACGATAATGCCCAAGGCACAGAAAGCGCACCCCTAAAAACGCTCGAGGGCGCAAAAAACAAAGTAAGGGAAATTAAAAAGAGCGGATTTCCCGAAAAAGGTATCACCGTTATGTTCAGAGGCGGTGAATATCAGTGG
>USLP01000359.1 GCA_900555525.1 uncultured Eubacteriales bacterium | reverse complement strand
AAAAGCCGTTCCGAATGCCGCCGCCATTCCAATCGCTGCCGCATCCTCTCTTTTTTCTGCCTTACTTCTGCCAAAGCCGAACAAGCCTCTTTCATCATCGTGAACGCCGAAAATATAATCAAACTTGCATTTTGCATTGTGTGCATACTGCAAATCCGAACGGTCTTTTTTGCTGAAACAAACTTTAATTTCATGCTTAATATACGGATGAGGGCGAAGACCTTTTTTGTTGTCTGTATTCACCTTGCTCATATTTCCGCCCAAAAGCTTGATTTTTAGTCCGCATTCCTTAAATTCAGGATTTTTTCCCGGCTCGCTTGCCGGTGTTTCATCTATGTATTCCTCATAGCTTGCCACCTGATCGTAGCGGAAAAGCTCCTGCATTTTTCCTCTGCTCGTATTGCTTCTGTGCAAAATCCGAAACATTCCCAAATCGTCGCAAAATTCGATGCCCATTTCCTTGAGCGACGAAGGGTATGCGTCTTTCTTTCCTTCTTTGGAATAAACCTCGTCATAAAGTCTGTTCTGCCGCTTCATATACTCGATATGTCCTTTTATTTCGTCTAATGTAAGCTCGCTTAAACGAATGTATTTAGAACATTGATTTCCGCAGTCGTCGCAGAGAAATTCTTTGTTCCTGATTTTCGAACGATGCATCATGCCGCATTCCTTTCCGCATAATGCACAATTTTTTTTACCGAAAATGTTTTTGAAAAAATCTCCGAATCCCATAATTTTTTTCCTCCTTGTATTATATTGTTTTTTTTAAAAGCTTCCTCCCCGTCCGCCGTGGCTTCTGCCGGAGGATGACGTATGACTTCCCGAGCTTGACTTCTCCCTTTCGGTTTTCGTTACCGTACTGTACAAAAATATATCCCTTGAAAAATCGAGGCTCATGCTTCCCGGCTTCATATAATTCGAGGCATAGTCCTCTTTGACCGCCGTTTTCATTGCGCAGAGCTTTTTGTGCATCATAAAATACGCAAGAATAAGGGGAAGAAGAAGCGCCCCGGCAACCACACACAGGATATACTTCATGCTGTGCTGCCTCTTGTTGAACGGCTTACCCTCTGCTGCCATCTCCAAAAGCTCTTCCGTATGCTCGGCATAGGATTTGACTGCCGCATAATAGTTATCTTCCTTCAGAAACGGCACAACTTTTTTTTCAAGATAGGCAAGACCGTTTTCGTTAAATATCGTCTCACCGCTTCCGCAGGTGGAGAAATGATATTCTCTTTCGTAGTCTGCTATGTAAAAAAGTATTCCGTCATAATTTTCACCGTAACCGTAGCCATTATAATCGTAAATGTCGTCTGCCGACGCTTGTGCATCAACGGCAGAGAGGCTTTTTTCCGAAACAAACGCAACGTCAAAGCTGTATTTTTCACGGATACTGTTAAGCCGCGCCGTAAGCTCCTCATTCTGTTCTTCGGTAAGGTATCCCGCCAAATCCGTAATCGGCGGCTGTTTAAATTCCGCATAGACGGGGAGCGCTGACAAAAGACAAAAGACAGCTGTAATAAGTATAACAATTTTTTTCATCGCACTCACCCCCTAACGCAGCAGAAAATATGCTATTGCGATGGCGGCTATATATGAAAAGCCTGCAATTTTCGCAAAATACCGCCATTTTTTGCCGTTGTCAACCGGATATTCGCCCACAACCTTACCGGTCTGTCCGTTGACAGCAAACTTATATGTATTGTTCATATATTTAATATTGAGCATCCAAACCGGGAGAAGGGAATACCTTATTTTACCGTCTGAAAAGCTGATTTTTGTACTTTCGGGAATCACCGCAGCGTAACCGCTCGTTGTCTCCTTAAATACCGAAACCGTTGAATTTTTTACACGTTCGTTCGCCCGATCTATGCTTTCCTCTGCCGAAACATCATATTTATCCGTCATATACCCCGAAAGATATGCACCGTTAAATTCCACTGCATCATCATAACAAAAGGGTTCTACCGCCTCCATGTATGCGTCATCGGCTTTTTTCGAGCCGTCAACCGGAATGTTGGCAAAGCCTACGCTTCCGCTTCTGAAAAGTCTGTAATAGTCTGTTTTTGTATAATTATAATTTGAATCGCTCCAGCTTGTGGTTCTTTGTGCACCGTAAGTTATTGCAGCATTGCAGTCGCAGTCAAACATCCAAAATGGCACATAAACGCCTGCCATTTCTTCTATC
>USLP01000358.1 GCA_900555525.1 uncultured Eubacteriales bacterium | reverse complement strand
CTATGTTCCCATCTGCTCCGACGGCGGCATCGTCCACGACTATCACATGACGCTTGCGCTTGCGATGGGCGCAGACTTTGTAATGCTCGGAAGATATTTTTCGAGATTTGACGAAAGCCCGACGGAAAAAATCAACGTAAACGGTAATTATTATAAAGAATACTGGGGCGAGGGTTCCAACAGAGCAAGAAACTGGCAGAGATATGACAGCGGCGGAAAAGAAAAGCTTTCGTTTGAAGAGGGCGTTGATTCTTATGTTCCGTATGCGGGAAGCCTTCACGATAACGTAAGCATAACCTTAAGCAAGGTTAAATCTACAATGTGTAACTGCGGTGCGCTTACAATTCCCGAACTTCAGGAAAAAGCGAAGCTTACGCTTGTTTCTTCAACAAGTATTGTTGAGGGCGGCGCTCATGACGTTATACTTAAAGATAAGGTCGTAGGCGGTTCAAAATAATTACATTATTATATAGGTTCGTATAAAAGGCGGACAGAAAGGCTGGTTAATGTATGAAGGCCGGATTCTCAACGATAGGTTGTCCCGACCTGTCCTTGGACGAGGTTATATCGCTTGCCAAGAAGTATGGTTTTTCAAATATAGAAATACGCGCTTTGGAAAATAAGATGCATCTTCCCGATGTAAAGGACTTCGGGGAGGACAGACTTAAGGATACCTTGCTGAAATTAAGAAAAGCAAGGATTTCCGTTGCCTGCCTGACATCGAGGTGCTGTCTGGAGAACGGACGGCAGTATTTGGACGAGGCGAAAAACTATGTTATTCTTGCCGAAAAGCTTAAAATTCCGTTTGTAAGAGTTTTGGGAGACGCTATGCCCGAACCCGGGACGGCAGATACGGATTTGGTTTTCGGACTTTTATGCGCACTCGATGAGTTTGCAAAGGATTATTCCGTTATGCCCCTTATCGAAACAAACGGAGTTTATGCAAATTCGCTTTTCTTAAAGCAGATTTTCACGGAGGGAAATTTCAAGCATATCGGTGTTTTGTGGGATATTCATCACCCGTATGTTTATTATAAGGAATCGCCCGAATATACATATTCAAACTTAAGCGAATATATAAAGTATATGCATATTAAAGATTCCGTTGTGAAAAACGGACGTGTTACATATGTGCCCGTAGGCGAGGGAACAGTACCCGTTAAGGAGTGTATAAAGCTTTGCCGCAGCGGCGGATTTAAAGGTCCGTACACATTGGAATGGGTAAAAGTTACTCACCCCGAGCTGGAAAACATAGAAAATGTGCTATTGGAATATAAAAACTATATTAATACCATTAAATAATTGTACATTTTGCCAAAAAATAAAAAATTTTTACAAAACTCTTGATATTTTTTTGTGAATGTAGTAAAATAATAAGGTAGGTTTTATATTAGTATAAAATATATATTATAAATTTGGAGGAATTAGAAATGAACGTAAAAGTTGCAATTAATGGTTTTGGACGTATAGGCCGTCTCGCATTCAGACAGATGTTCGGCGCTGAAGGTTATGATGTTGTTGCTATCAACGACTTGACAAAGCCTTCCATGCTTGCTGACCTTTTGAAGTATGACACGGCACAGGGAGGTTACTGCGGTAAAATAGGCGAAAACCTTCACACAGTTTCTGCTGACGATGATGCTAACACAATCACAGTTGACGGAAAAACTCTTACAATATACAAAGAAGCAGACGCTTCCAAGCTTCCCTGGGGAGAAATCGGCGTTGACGTTGTTTTGGAATGCACAGGCTTCTATACATCAAAAGAAAAATCACAGGCTCATATCACAGCAGGAGCAAAGAAAGTTGTTATTTCCGCACCTGCAGGCAATGACCTTAAGACAATCGTTTACAACGTAAACCACAAGACGCTTACGAAAGACGACCATATCATTTCCGCAGCTTCCTGCACCACCAACTGCCTCGCTCCTATGGCTAAAGCTCTTAACGACGCTTATCCCATTCAGAGCGGTATCATGACCACCGTTCACGCTTACACGGGTGACCAGATGATTCTTGACGGTCCGCAGAGAAAAGGCGATTTGAGAAGATCGAGAGCGGGCGCTATGAACATCGTTCCTAACTCCACCGGCGCGGCTAAGGCTATCGGTCTTGTTATCCCCGAACTCAACGGCAAGCTCATCGGTTCCGCTCAGCGCGTTCCGACCGCTACCGGTTCCACCACTATCCTCGTTGCGGTTGTA
>USLP01000357.1 GCA_900555525.1 uncultured Eubacteriales bacterium | reverse complement strand
CCCACTGATTAAGAGTCAGTTGCTCTACCAACTGAGCTAAAGGTGCATACAACTCTAATATAATAACATATAATTTGGATTTTGTCAAGAGGTTTTGCGAAAAAAATTAAAAAAAAAATTATTTTTCGGGTTCTTCGGCAAGGTAATCCAAGATGTCGGATACTCCGTCTCCGTTTTTGGAATTTACGAAAAATATTTTTTTACAGCCTGCAAGCCTCAGCCAGCCTTCGGCACGCTTTACGTTTGCGTTCGGCTTATCAATCTGCGTAACTATGCCGATAACCTCACGGTTTACGCAAGCAGTGCAAAGAGGCGGATAAAGCGAATACGGCTCTGTTGCGGAAAGCAGCATGCCTATAACCTGCGCCTCGTATGAATAAAGCGCAAGCGCTCTGCCCAGATGCTGTGTTTGTGCATACTCGCCTGGAGTATCTATGATAACATCATAATTATTTATGTACTGCGTTTTGTGATATTTTATTGTTTCGCCCTTAAGAGCCTGTGTAAGCGTTGTTTTTCCGCTTTCGCTCCTGCCGACAAGCATAATTTTTCTCATTTTTCTACCTACGTTTTTGTTATTTTACAAACCGTGAATCCAAGCTCGGCTTCAAAATATGAATTTATGGCATGAAGCGCCGCTTCAACCTCCGAAACCTTGCCCGTAACGATAAGCGTACCGCTGAAACGGTCAACAAAACCGAGCGAAACACCCGACGCTTTTGTTGCGATATCTCCTGCGATAACGGCAGTTTCCGCAGGGCTCATTGTAAGTATTCCGATAGCCGATCTTGAATAATCGACAGACGGGTCAAGCCCCAGCTTTGTATAAATATCATTGTCGGGATTTGCTATTATATGTGAAATTGTTATCTGCTTTCCCGGAACAAGCTCCTGTACAATACGAAGCTTACCGTCGGGAGAAGCGGTTATATCGTTAAAGTTCATCTGTAACACTCCTGTACATGAATTATATTAATTATAGCACGCTTTTACGGTTTTGTAAAGAGTTTTTCAAAATTTTTCTTAAACGGTATCACTTTTTTGAAAAAATCATACATTGGTAATATCCGAAGATATAAGAGAAGATAAGCCGCTTGCGGCGGAATGGAGAATATTTTGAATAATGCGTTTTTTCGGAGAACGTCGGGAAGAATAGGCTATAAGCTGAAAATGTTTAAAACGGGCGGAAAATTTCTGCTTTTTATCTTTTTTCTGACGGTCGGTTTTATGCTGTATACATATTATTTTGTGTTTCTGCCCGTAATTTCACAGCTCGGCTCGGCACGTGCCTCGCAGCTCGGTCAGTATGTGGTAAACCAGGCGGTGAACGAGGTCTTAAGCGAACGTGAGGGCAGCGAACGCACGCTCCTCAATATGGAAAAGGATAACGACGGAAAAATCACTGCCGTAAGCCCCAACGTAACGCTTATGAATAACTTAAAATCGGAAATAGCAATCACGATTTCACGAAAAATCAACGAAACCACAAATTCAAAGCTGAAAATCCCGCTCGGAAACATTACGGGAATTTCGCTTCTTTCCAATATCGGTCCGAAAATTCCGTTTAATCTTGTTCCGTACGGAAAGACGGACGTTGATTTTGAAACGACATTTGCGCAGGCAGGCATAAATCAGACGCGCCACAGGGTCGATGTGAAAGTCAACCTCAATGTTGCGCTCCTTTTGACAAACAGACAGATTTCTTCCATAAAAATAGAGACAACCGTTCCGATAAGCGAGACGATAATTGTGGGAGATGTTCCCGACAGCTACACAAATCTTGAGACAAAGGAAGACGAGGTTAGGGACGACGTTCTGAACATTTTGGATTAAAAACCCACGAAATAAGAGAGAATTATAACATATTTTCATAATTTTAGCAGAAAACTCGTTTAATTTTTTCATTTTATTTGACAATTGCGAAAAAATGTGTTATATTATATAGTAAGTATCTAATTGCGTTATGAAAGGACGATAAGTCTAAATAAAATTGCCCATAGCGCCGTTTTTTGTTCGGGGCGGTACAGCTGTGTACAGCGCCGCTCACAAAAAACAACACTATGAACAATTTTCTTTCAGACTTAGGTTGTATTCTGTTGCACGGAAAGGAATGGTTATATATGAAAAAATATAATGTAGGTATAGTCGGCGCTACCGGTATGGTAGGTCAGAGGTTTGCGCTTCTTTTGGATAAGCACCCATGGTTT
>USLP01000356.1 GCA_900555525.1 uncultured Eubacteriales bacterium | reverse complement strand
AGCCTGCGCCTTTAAAGCCTCCGTTTCAAACGAGGCGGGCATTTCCGCCGCAGTAACTCCGCAGATGTACGTTTCCAAGGGCATTTTTTCAATCTTGTCCCCCCGTTTTAATGATATTTCTTTCCCCAAGCTTGTATTATTCTCGGTTTTTATTTGTGTGGGCGCTCCTGCGTCAGCCTTTGTGTAATTCTTGCCCAAAAATCCGAAAGAAGCGAAAATAACCGCCAAGACAGCGTATATTCCCGTCCATGCAATGATTACTGCCAAAATTTTTTTGTTCATAGTTTCACCTTTTTATCGTTTTTCTATTGACATAATGCCGTTTTTTTTATATAATGATATAATACAGTATATGAGTATTCTGTATTTTTAGAACGACAGGAGGAATGGCTATGACTGAAAATGAAAATATACAATCGGCGGCTACGCTTGAAATCCCTGTTTTACCGCTTAGGGGGCTTTGCGTTTTTCCCAATACGGCAATACATCTCGACGCGCAAAGAGAAATATCCGTCAAAGCGGTGCAGTATGCAATAACAAACAATGTGCCCGTTTTGCTTCTTACTCAAATAGACGTTATGCAGGAAAAACCGAAAAGAGAAGATTTTTATGATATGGGAACAATCGCAACGGTGAAAAATCTCATAAAGCTTCCCAATAACTGCGTGCGTGTTTTGGTTGATGCAAAGGTGCGCGGTTTCTGCGGAGAAATATATAATAAGGACGGTATGCTTTTTACAAAAGCAACTGCGATAGAATCATTTCCCGTAAAACGTGTAACAAAGAAAAACGAAGCGGAAATACGGAGCCTTAAGGATATGTATGCGGAATATTTCCGTATTATAGGAAGAATTTCGCCCGACGTTATAAATAAGGTTATATCCTTAAACGATATAGATAAACTTACCGATACGGTAGGCGGAAGCTTGATTATCGATTATGACGACAAGCAGTATATTTTGGAAACGCTTGACCCTAAAAAACGTCTTACGGAGCTTCTTAAAATACTTGCCGAAGAAATCAATCTTTTGAATATTGAAATAGATATACAGTCAAAGGTTAAAGCACAGCTTGACAAAAACCACAGGGACTATTACCTTAGGGAACAGATGAAGATGATTAGCGAGGAGCTGGGCGAAGAGGAGGATATAAAATCCGAAGCGGACGATTATGAACAGAAGCTTTCAAAGCTTAATTTAGACACGGAGGCAAAAGAAAAAATCGAAAAGGAAATAAGCCGTTTTTCGCATTTGCCGCCGTATTCGCAGGAGGCAAGCGTTGCAAGAACGTATCTCGATACCGTTTTTGATTTGCCCTGGAATCACGCATCGAAAGAAAAACTTAATATGAAAAGATGCGTGGAGATTCTGGACGCCGACCATTACGGCTTAAAGGACGTCAAGACGAAAATCCTTGAATATCTTTCCGCAAGAATGATAAACCCTGATATAAAAGCGCAGATTTTGTGCTTATACGGCCCTCCGGGAGTAGGAAAAACCTCCGTTGTGCGTTCCGTTGCAAAGGCGCTCGGCAGAAAATATCAGCGTATTTCTTTGGGCGGTGTTCATGACGAGGCGGAAATAAGGGGACACAGAAAAACATATGTCGGCTCTATGTCGGGTAAAATCATGTCCGCAGTACGTTCGGCAGGCGTTAATAATCCGCTTATTTTGCTTGATGAAATCGATAAGCTTGCGTCCGATTATAAGGGCGACCCCGCAAGTGCGCTTTTGGAGGCGCTTGACAGCGAACAGAATTTCAGCTTTTGCGATAACTATATCGATTTGCCTTTTGATTTGTCGAAGGTGCTTTTCATAACAACGGCAAATTCACTTGACACAATTTCGCTTCCGCTCCTTGACAGAATGGACGTTATCTCGCTTTCGGGATATACAAGATACGAAAAATTCAGAATCGCAAAAGACCACTTGCTGAAAAAACAGTATAAGGAGCATAAAATTACAAAACGTCAGATAAATATTACCGACGACGCACTTTATACAATGATTGACTTTTATGTAAGAGAAGCAGGCGTAAGAAGTCTGGAAAGAACAATCGTGTCTCTTATCAGAAAAGCCGAGAAAAAATATCTTGAGGACGAAAAGCCCTTGAAAATTGACAGCTCAAATATAGAGGAATTTTTGGGACGTAAGAAATACACGGTTGAAAAACGTTTCTCCGAGCCGCAGATTGGCGCCGCTATGGGTCTTGCATGGACTATGGC
>USLP01000355.1 GCA_900555525.1 uncultured Eubacteriales bacterium | reverse complement strand
CTGCCGCTGTTTTGGCTTGTAAAGCGTGTAGCCGTTCATTTGCCTGTATGAGTGCGATTTTCTCGTCTAAGTGGCTTCTAGAGCCTGCCACGGGCGTTTCTTTCGGTTGCTCTGTCACTGTCTGCGGTTGTACTGGTTGCAATGCTACGATCACGGCACCTATAACAAACTGGTTTACACTTACACAGTTCTTTTCTGCTTGCGCTTTGATTTGCGGTTCTAGGTCTTTCGGGAATCTAATCATTTGGTTAAATGTTTCCGACATTTTAGCACCTCCTTTTCTTGTGATATCATTAATGTGATATCATTAGTTTTTTATGATATCATTTGCGTGATATCATTGCTGTGATATCATGATATCACTATAACATTTTGTGCCTTATGTGTCAATATGTTTTTGTGCCTTATTTTAATATTTTTTCGTCATGCTCCAGTTTTTCCGCAACAGCTAATTTTATAAAATCATTTACACTCTTATAACCTAATTTATTAATACGGTCTTTTGTGCCAGTTGCAAAACGGCAATTCACCCGTTCAAATTTGTTGTCGTATTTGTAAATTGCTTTTCTTGTTGCGTCTGTTGTTTTTCGCTCCATTGTTTGCACCTCCTTATATAAATGTATCTTTATTATATTTGTTTGTGCCTTATATGTCAATATTATTTTTTATCTACTATAATATAATCATGTTTCTTTTTGTGTCTTATACATTATGTACAACAAAAGTGCTTATTTTGTGCCTTATATTTGTATATTATTGCGTCTTGTTTTTGTGCCTTATATCTGTTATAGTTATCTCAACAAATAAATAAAGCCGGTGACACCTACCAAGCGAACACCGGCACCCAAAAAGAAAGGCACCCATATTATAACACGGGTGAAAAGGTAAATCAATATGTATAACTATTTAGAAGCTATGAAAAACGACATTACAGAGTACATCAACAACAACATCAATTTAGCAGATTATGCAGACCGTGACGAGCTGGAAAGCTACTTAAATGATGAGCTTTTTACAGAAGACAGCGTAACCGGAAACGCAAGCGGCTCTTACACTTTTAGCAGAGCACAGGCGCAGGAATATGTTAAAGATAACATTGATCTTTTAAAAGATGCTTGCGAAGAGTTCGGAACAGATGCCGCAACGGTTGGAGAATGGTTTTTATCTGAGGACTGGGAAAAAATGGACGTAACAATTAGATGTTATCTGTTAGGGCAGGCAATCGCCGAAGTTTTGGACGATATGGGGGAAGAATAAGAGCATGGAGAATTTTATATTACTAATTTGTGCAATGCTTGCCGGGTATGTGATCCGGTATTATAAAGAGTTAAGCAAGTAAGACAGGCTTTTCCCGGGGTTCAAATCCCCGGCTTGCTTTTACCCGGAAACGGGAAAAATTGAAAATGTGGAGGAACAAGAAAATGAAAATTATAGAAATTTCGGCAATGCCTGACGGCACAGAAATACAACTAGAGAATTGGCACGACAAAAACACAAAAGATTATAATGATTTATACGGTTATGCAATAGGTGTATATCCAGTTGCTAAAAATTCCGGTCGTTTGGGTTGGGTAAAATCCGGAGAAAAATTTAGAATATCAATTAATTATAATAAATATGCAAATTATACTGATGAAATGGTGTTGAGTGATTTTGAAGCGTTAAAAAATGGAAAAAAAACATTATCAGATTTAAAAGATCATTTTTTTTATAACTTTAAAGATCAATTTTATTTGGGAATTATAGATTTTGAACATTGACAGCCATTGCAGAGGATGCCCGCCGGGAGCGATGCCCGGCAATGGCTTTATGGGTGTATTTTACCCAAAAATTGAAAAAGGAGGTCACCAGGATGAAAGAAAAGAACATTGAAAGACTTTACAAGCTGTTAGAGCGTGCGGAGAGAGAGAAAGACACGGAGACAGCTGCAGCCCTGCGGTGGGCAATTTTTGAACTTGAAAACAGATAAAAGACGGCTTACAACCGTCTTTTTGTCGTGTTCCGTTGGATCTGCTGCCGTCTGGCGGTCTATTTGTGTTACTTTTCCACCGGATCCGGTCAGATCCTGCGCCCGGATATATTGACGGCTTGCGCTGTCTTGGTGTACAATCAAATATTACAAGGGGGATTTTATCAAAATGCGAAAAGTGGGAATAGGTCATATATATGACATTATGGAGAGCGTATCGGATGCCGGGGAACGGTTGGGAACCGTCATTCGGGGTG
>USLP01000354.1 GCA_900555525.1 uncultured Eubacteriales bacterium | reverse complement strand
GGACAGCTTTTCAAAAATTCCAAAAAGCGCCGGTGGAACGCGTACAACAGAATTTCAAATAAGAGGAGAAAAATATGCGTAAGGTTTTAGATGTTAATAAAGCATGGAGACTCCATGTAGAAAACGAAGATGACAGACAAAAGAAAAAAATTACAAATAACGATATTTATATGACGGTAAAAATGGGCGGTGCGGCAGGCTATGCCGCCTCCCGCTTTGACGATTCCGAATGGAAAGAGGTTGACCTTCCGCATGACAGAAAGAACGAAACCGAGGTGTCGGAGGACAACATTGCCGAGCAGGGCGGAAAAAAGGACGAGTGCGTTTGGTACAGAAAAAAATTTGAAATGCCCGAAAGCTTAAAAGATAAGCATTTTACTCTTGTTTTTGAGGGAATCTCAATTTATGCCGATATCTATTTTAACGGCTCGCTCATCGGAAAATCGACAAGCCCATATGCCGAAACAGTTATAGATTTAACGCCCCGTATGCATTTCGGTTCAAAAAATAATGTACTTGCCGTTCGGGTAGACGGTCTTTCGTACGAGCTTTGGTGCTATGAGGGAGTGGGGATATACCGCAGCGTAAAGCTGTATGTTACGGATGCGCTTCATATCGGTTATAACGGAATTTTTATAAATCCTCAAAAAGTTTCGGAGGACGCTTGGGAAATTAATGCGGAAATAACGCTTGAAAACAGCGCTTATGCAGATGATAAATGTATGGTAACAACTGAAATTTACGATGACAGCGGTAAGCTTATCGTAAACGGAAATGAATTTGCTTCTATAGAAAGCGACAGTGAAAAAACCGTAAAAATGAAGCTTAATACAAAAAAACCGAAGCTGTGGGATCCTGACAGTCCTAATCTTTATAAGGCGGTTTGCAAAGTTTGTAAAAACGGCGTAATTATTGATGAAAGCAGTGTGAACTTTGGTTTCAGAACATTTAAATTTGACGGAAAAAAAGGTTTCTTTTTGAATGATAAGCATATTAAAATCAAAGGAGCCGCCTGCCACCCCGATCATGGTGGTTTGGGAAATGCCGTTCCCGAAGCTGTAAATTATTACAGAATTAAACTTTTGAAGGAAATGGGAGCGAACGCATATCGCTGCGGACATAATTGGCATAACAAGGAGGTTCTTGACGCCTGCGATAAATACGGTATACTTGTTATGGACGAAAACAGACGGTTTGAGACATATGAGGAAAATTTGAAAAACCTGCGCACGATGATAAAGAGAGACAGAAATCACCCAAGCGTTATAATGTGGTCGCTTTATAATGAAGAAACGCTGCAGGGCTCTGATGACGCACACAGAGTGTTTTGCAAGCTGAAAAGCGAGGTAAAAAAACTTGACCCGTCAAAAGCATTTACGGGAGCGATGCATCACGGTTGGTTTAATGAGGGCGGAGAAGCGTTTGATATGGACGTTGTCGGTTTTAACTATAATATGGATATGATGGAAAAATTTCATGAAAAATATCCTGATAAACCGATTTTCGGCGCTGAAAACAATTCGGCATTAAGCATGAGGGGAATCGTGCATACTGATATGGAAAGACACGAGCTTGCCGATTATGACGACTATGCCACCCCTTGGGGCAATTCCATTCAGGATTGCTGGGCATATGTTAAGGATAAGGATTATATTTCGGGTATATTCATATGGACGGGTTTTGATTATCATGGTGAGCCTACACCGTTTTCCTATCCGAGCGTAAAAACCTTTTTTGGCGCAATGGATATATGCGGATTTCCTAAAACAAGATATTACGTTGCAAAAGCATGCTTTACAGATGAACCTATGATGCATATTTTTCCGCATTGGAATCATAAAAAGGGTGAAATCGTAAAAACAATAACTGTTACAAATTGTGATGAAGTCGAGCTTATTTTAAACAAAAAATCTCTTGGAAAAAGACTGTCGGAGGTTACAAAGCAGTGTGTTTGGGAAATTCCGTTTGAAGAGGGCGAGCTGAAAGCAATCGGATATAGGAATGGAGATGCCGTAGCATTTGACAGCGTAAAAACAGCGGGTGTTCCCAAAAAAATAAAAATAGATGTAAGCAAAACCACCGTAACAAATGACGGGTATGACGCTGTTGCCGTGAACGTAAGCGTTACGGATAAAAACGGCGTACCTGTCGCAACAGCCGATAATTTGATGAAATTCAGCGTAACGGGAGGAAAAATTCTCGGTGTTGAAAACGGCGATGAAAACAGCCAAGA
>USLP01000353.1 GCA_900555525.1 uncultured Eubacteriales bacterium | reverse complement strand
GATTCCCTACCTAAAAATCGGTGGTGCCTCGTACAGTGAGAGACAAATGAAGAGGATAGTTTTTAAGACTATAGAACAGATTGGAAGGTATATTGGGGAGTTAAAGTAAAAGATGGCATGATTTCGCATGTCAAATGTGATAATATAGTATCGAAAACCAGATGAAATAATTTTAAACTTTCCAATATTTAGAAAACGGAGGCTGATACTATATGACAGATGTCGGAAAATTCAATTCTCAAAGCTTGGGTGAAGAAATAGCGAATGCGGTTTCGCACGGGATAGGTACGCTTCTCGCTATTGCCGCAACGGCAGTGCTTATTGTAAGAGCGAGTATGTACAGCACGGCTATAGGTATAGTGAGCGCGTGCCTGTATGGCGCAACGATGATAATTTTGTATTGTTTTTCGACCTTGTATCATTCACTTACGAATAAAAAGGCGAAGAAGGTTTTTCAGATATTTGACCATTGCTCGATATTTCTTTTGATTTTGGGAACGTATATTCCGATAGCTCTTACGATGCTCGGCGGAGCCGTAGGCTGGACGATTTTCGGAATTATAACGGCGCTTACGGTTTTGGGAATTGTTTTTAATTCGATAGACCTTGTAAGATGGCATAAAATTTCGGTTGTGCTATATATTCTGATGGGCTGGACGGTTGTCGGCTTTGCTCCCGCAGTACTTAAGGTTATCCCGAAAGAGGGACTTAAATGGCTTGTGGGCGGCGGAATACTTTATACCGTCGGAGTAATATTTTACGTTATGAAAAATAAAAAATATATGCACTTTATATGGCATCTTTTTGTTTTGGGAGGCACGATTCTTCATTACATTTTTATATTTTTGTATTGCTATCCCATAAAGTAGAAAGGCGGTGTATTAAATGGAAATAGAGGCGGTAACCGCATTATATCCCGAACCGAAAGGATTTAAGCTTTCGAGGGACGATACGGGAGACAGGTATATTTTTGTTCATTTTCTTACGCCTGTTATCTTGTATTCCGACAAAAACGATTCAAATCCGAAAGAAATCGAGGAGGGCGCCTGCATTTTTTATGACAAGCATTCACCGCAGTATTTTTCCGCCAAGGGAGAGCTTGTGCATGACTGGATGCACTTAACGGGCGATTGGTCGGAATTGTTTCAAAAATACGGGCTTGAGTTTTCAAAGGTTTATTACCCGAAAAATCATGAATTTATTACCGATATTATACGCGAAATTGCCTTGGAAGAAATAAATATGGAGCGTTTTTCCGATGAAATGATAAGGCTTAAGGTGGAAGAGCTTGTATGCGAAATTGTGCGGAAAGGAAGCGGAAAGCCGACAACGACGGAAAAATTCTTTAAAAAAGATTTCCAAAAAATCCGCAGCCGTTTTTATACGGAGTTTGCAAAGGAGCATAATATTGCCGACTATGCGGCGGAATTGGGACTTTGCAGTTCGAGGTTTTACGGGCTTTACAAAATCTTTTTCAAAACAACTCCGCAGCAGGACATAATAACGGCGCGCATAAATCATGCGAAGTTTTTGCTTTTGCAAAATCGGTACACAGTAACCGAAATAGCGGAAAAATGCGGTTATACAAACCAGTTTCATTTTATAAGACAATTCAAAAAAAATACGGGCATAACCCCCGGAAAATACAGATAAAAAAGATACTCGGAAATTCCCGAGTATCTTTTTTATTATTCTGTTTTTTCTCCGTCAATGAAAAGTATTTCATCGTCTTTTAAGTAGTTCAGGTTGTTTCGTGCGAGAGCCTCTATGGTCTCCTTGCTGTCGGCTTCCTTATCCTTTTTCAGGAGTTTGTCGTGCTTTTGGTTTTCTTCTTCAATCTTTGCCGTATATATTTTCTCTTCTTTCAAAAGGTCATTATAATCCACGGTAGTTTTATAAAAAAGATACGCAAAATAAATTGTCATAGCGATAAGCGCATAAATCCATAAATTCTTTTTTTTGGTTTTAAACAAAATATCAGACCCTTTTCGTAATTTTTATAAACTTTTTCAGCTTAATCCAATAATTTCCCGCAAGTTTCCCCAAAAAACGAAACGGAAACAGCAGAAATTTTATTACCGTATAGATTATTTTAGCACAGAACTTTACAATTGTAAAGAGTATTTTGAAAAAAAGTGCAAATATTTTGAAAATTTTTTCGCTTACATTAAGAAAAAAAGCCGACAAAAACGAAAAATACAAAATCACGCCAATTAATACGGTGCATAACCGATATAGGCGAATCTGAAGTCCGTCTATATAAAAAAG
>USLP01000352.1 GCA_900555525.1 uncultured Eubacteriales bacterium | reverse complement strand
GTGTAAACCTTTCTGTATCGGCAGCGGGAATATCTAAATATATTCGGTCAACACCGATTTCCTCATTCGGAACATAGGCGGGATTTATTGTCTGATAGATTTTTGTGTATGCCTCTTTGAGCGCGGTATCATAATCTTTTGTCCCGTTCTCGACCTCTGAAATAATATCCGATAAGAGCAGTTTTGCAGCCGCTTCCTTTTCCGCATAGTATTCAGGTCTTAAATAAACATCACGGTAATATATGAGTGCGTTCCGTGCGACAGCGGCTAAATCAAGATAACCGTAACCGCCTGTTTCATTTACAAGCACGGCGTTAAATACTGCGTTATGAGCTTTGCACCAAGCAGGCTGATAACCTAAACCGTTTTGCACCTCGTCAAGAATCGGGCTAATCAGATTTTCCGTTATTGTAATGCTTTCAGCCGTTGCGTTTTCCGGCGCACACTCAACCGGAATTTCTGCGGCGTATGCCGACTGTGTAATTGCGGCTAAAATTGCCGCTGCTGTTAAAAATGTTTTGATTTTCTTCATAAGGCTGTACCTCCTAAACCTTTTTAGTTATATTTATTGTATCACAATACTTTTGCTGCGCCCAGCCCTATAACGCTACATTTGCGCTACAATTTATTTTTCGATTTCGGGATTGCGTTCTCTCGGACGGTTAAGCAGCGTATCAACATTTGAACGGATAACCTCGATTTCAGCGGATTTTGATTTCAGCTTTTTGTATTCATCATACAGTTTTGCTTTCCGTTCCGACAGATCCCCGTTGTCCTTTATAAGAGTTTCAAGCGGCGGCGGATTTTTGCCTTTCAGATTTCTTTCGGCAGCCTCATATAAAATCAGTTCTCTTTGGAATTTCCGTGTAAAGCCTTCTTTGTTTTTTACCTTTTGCAGTTTCAAGTATATAGGTCGGCACTGTCGATATATTTCAAGCTGTTTTATCAGTATCGCATTTTTGCCGATAGCTTTCTCAACCGTCTTTATTTTTTGTGATGTATCGTCAAAGTCTGAATGTATTTTATTTACGGCAGCCTCTAAATCCTCATAGGTAGTCAGATTATTTTCGGTCAAGAAATTCAAAGTTTTTGCCGCCTGCTTTAAGTTATATATTTTGCTCCAATGCTCATAACCTTTGCTTTCCTGTGCCTTAATACAATTCTGAATGTCGATAATAAGGTTGATACAGCGGCTTTCTTTTTTCGGTCGGTGTATAGCGTTCTTTGCAATTCGTTCTTTTATAGAATCCTCTGTATAATAACAGCCCAGAGTTTTGCTCCGTATAAACCGTTCCCGCTCTGCGGCTCGGAATGAAATATATTTACCTTTCTTTACTTCATATCCGGCGATTTTCATACGCAGCAGAAAATCGGAATAGTCAAGCGATTTTCGGACAGCTTTGTCAATATCCGCTTTAAGCTGTGCCTTATAGCTTGTACCTTGTTTTGCCGCCGTATATTCGATATAGCTTTTGCCTTTATTCTCATTCTGCGGAATAACAGATAGACCGTATTCCTCACAAATACGGTCGCTTATTTTGCGTGTATCGTAATACCATTTTTTATTGATATGACTGTGCCTGTAATCAACAAAATTCACATCATTAAAAATGATATGGTTGTGAATGTGCCCCCTGTCAATGTGCGTACTTAAAATGTATTCGTACTTGCCACCCAGAATTTCATCAGCTAATTTCTTTCCGATTTCGTGAGCCTGTTCCGGCGTTGTTTCGCCCGGCTCAAAGGCTTGTATAAAGTGTCTTGCAAGATGACTCTCTTTGCCGTTGTCCTTTGCCTTTTTCCTCGTCCATTCAAACTCAATATCGGCAGTTTCAGGCGTGCAGCCGTAAGAGTCGATAAGCAGCGTTCCGTCTGTCTTTTCGGGATTGCAGATATATTGAATTGCTTTTTTTAGCGTAGAGTTGATAGGATGGTTCTTTGTAACCGCCATATATTCTGTAAATCCTCTTTTAATTCCTCAATATCGGTCATATATATACTGCTTGTGGAATTAACACGCTTTGCAATTTGATTTATGTTTCTGCCGATCCTCTGCAATTCCTTATTCATAGCCTGAATGTCTTTCGTATCGGTGTATATGATATATCCGTCAATCGCCATTTTCCGCAAATACGCCCCGATTTGATTTGTCGGCACAAGCGACATTTTATGTTCAATCAGCTTTCGTTCCTCTGCCGTTACCCATATTTTCAGTTGTATGTTTCTTTTCCTGTTTTTCATAAAAACCTCCGCATTTTCAGATTAAAGGGTTTGGGAAT
>USLP01000351.1 GCA_900555525.1 uncultured Eubacteriales bacterium | reverse complement strand
AGTGCGACTGTTTCCCCATGATAAGAAGATATGAGGACCAGCCTGAGTTTGGCGAACGCAAGATTCCAGTTCCTGTTTTTTGCAGGTGCGAGAAATGGTCTTGAAACTCGTATCATAACACTGCGCTGTTTTCTTTTATGACAGCCTGGTCTCCGCCTCTGCCCAAAGCCAAATCAAGCGCAGTCTTTGCAAAATTTTCGGTTTCGCTCAAATCCTCGCCGACACCGACACCAATACTTAATGTAAAAGGCAGGTTTGAGGATTCTATGCTTTTAACCTGCTTTAAAAGCGAAAACTTATCCGCTTTCATACTGATAAAATCCTTATACTCCGCAATAAACGAATAACGATCACGCTCCGCCTTACTCAAAACAGCATTGTATTTTGCGGTAAAATCAAATATATTCTTTTCAACCTGTGATATAAGCGAGGTTCTCTCGGAATCCGTTACGCTTTTTGTGAGCTCGTCAAGGTTATCTATATAGATATATCCTTTTACAATTTTCCTGTCGGCAAAGTCTTTTTTTAAGCGGTTAAGCTCCGTGACATCAATAAAGTAATAAACAAATATAAGCTCCTGCTCCGAATCCTTTTTATCCGTCACGGGTGATTTTGTCGACACTCCGTAAGCTTCAAAATATTTTCCGCCCACCGTAACATCACATTTTCCAAAATCGCTTTTCGGAACTGTAAAGCCCTGAAACGTATCTTGAATATACGGGCTTAAAAAGCTTTCGGAATCCACCATTTCTCCGAAATTATTATTATACCATATAATTTCTCCCGTATCTCTCACTATTGCCATCGGAAACGGAGAATTCATAACCGAGTCATGCGTTGCCGTCTCGATATTCAAAGAAAGCTCCTCCAGATATTTACGCATGATTCTGTTTTGCTTGTTTCGCCCGATAAGATAGAACACAAGCACAGCCGTTGCAATAAGAATTTCCGACGCCGCAATCCGGGGAGAATAAAAAATATCCACAATGCCGAAAAGATACAGCAAAACAAAGCATATTTTCATTTTTGAATTTGATACGAATTTACTTAATTCTTTCATAACGCTTTTCGGCCCCCTTTCTAAAATTCAAGCGAAGAAATTACGGAATTTGAAACAAAAAAACCTTTTTCGGTAAGCTTAAAGCCGTCCTCGGTAAATTCCGCAATTTTTTCTTTTACAAGGCGGGTGTTAAGGTCCTTGTTTTTTTCATATATCGAGTAATTGTAATTATCTTTAAGATATTTAAAATTCACACCGCTTTCGGTTCTCAAAGAAAGCATAATGGTTTCAAATATTAAATCTGATTTTGTAAGCTTTTCCTCCGTTTCCAAACCGAAACAATCGTCAATATACGCTTTTATGCTTCTTTTGTGCGTATATCTTATGTTATTATAAAAGCCCGATGCCGCCGCTCCAAAGCCTGCGTAATAATCCATATTCCAATATTTAAGATTATGACGGCACGGTATTTTTCCGAAATTTGATATTTCATAATGATTATAGCCGCAAAAAGCTTTGCAAATCATTTTATAGCTTTCATATATGCTGTCGGAATCGGGATATGAATAATTCATTTTCATAATCGGCGTATTTTCATTAAGCGTAAGCGCATATGCCGAAATATGTTCGGGATTTAACCGCAGTACGGTATCGAGCGTTCGTTTTAATGAAGCCTTTGTTTCAAACGGCAATCCGTACATTATATCAATATTAATATTTGAAAAACCGCATTTCCTCGCCAGATTATACGAGGCTTCAAATTCGGCTTCGCTGTGGATTCTTCCAAACCTTTCAAGTTCAGCGCTGTCTGCGGACTGAAGCCCCATGCTCAAACGGTTTATTCCGCAGTTTTTATAAACTTCGAGTTTCTTTTTATCAAAGGTTTTCGGGTTTGCCTCCAATGTAATTTCCGCATTTTTCACAATAGAAAATTTCTTTTTCAAAAGCTCGGCAATTTCCGCAATATATTCCGCATTCACGCTTGACGGCGTACCGCCGCCGAAAAAAACGGTATCGGCTTTATCATCGGGAAAGCTTTCGATTTCCTTTTTCAGCGCTTTAAAATATTCTTTTTCGAGCGTATAATCCGAAATGGAATAAAAATCGCAGTAAGCGCATTTTTTCACGCAAAACGGAATATGAACATATATTCCTATCACAGCTTAAGCACCGCCATAAACGCTTCCTGCGGAACTTCGACGGAGCCGACCTGGCGCATACGCTTTTTACCTTCCTTTTGTTTTTCCAAAAGCTTTTTCTTTCTTGTTATATCGCCGCCGTAGC
>USLP01000350.1 GCA_900555525.1 uncultured Eubacteriales bacterium | reverse complement strand
GCCTTTCTTTTTAGCTCCATTCTCTGTCGTTTGCCCATTCGTTGTCCCATGCGGACGTGTCGCCCCAGGCAATCGGATATTTTTCGTGCATATGCTCTTTTATAAGCTCCTCGTTAAGGCTGTCAATGCCAAGACCGGGCTTATTGGGAACGTTTACAAAGCCGTCGCGGAAAAGCGGATTGTCAACGCCGAACGCAAGGTCATTCCACCAAGGAATATCAACCGAATGAAATTCAACAGCCAAAATATTTTGAACTGCCGCCGCCGCATGAATTGCCGCCATGCACGCAATCGGGCTTTCCGCCATATGAATTGCCATGGCAACGCCGTATTTGTCGCACATATTTCCGAGCTTTTTCATTTCCATTGCTCCGCCTATAGTAAGTATATCGGGGTGAACAACCGATACGCCGCCGTTTTCCATAAGCGGACGGAAATTCTCCGCAAGGTATATATCCTCGCCCGTACATATCGGAACATGAACGGCGTTTGAAATTTTTTCAAAATGCTTTGTATAATGCCACGGCGCAATATCCTCAATCCACGCAATGTTATATTTTTCAAGACGCTTTGCGAACATTATGCAGTCCTCTATGCAGACGTGTCCGAAGTGGTCAATCGCAAGCGGAACCTCATAGCCGATAACGTCTCTTACCTGCTTCACGTAATCCTCCAAAAAGTCCATGCCCTTTTGGGTCATATGTATTCCCGTCGCATGATGCGGAATCGTAAACGTTTCATAGTTTTTGCCGAGCATCATATCCATGTCAACAGAGCCCTTTTGATGATTTATCGCTTTCATGGAATATTTTTTGATATCCTCGAGAAAACCGAGAGGTGCGTTTAAGCATCCGGGCTCATCGAGCATAAGCTCAATGCCCAAGTCCATTTTTAAGAACGTGAAGCCCTGCTCCATACGTTTTTTAAGTGCATGACCCATATCCGTGCCCGTATGCTTTCCGTCAACGTCGGTATCGCAGTACATTCTCACCTTATCGCGGAATTTTCCGCCGAGCATCTGCCAAAGCGGAACGCCCCATGCTTTCCCTGCCAAATCCCAAAGTGCGATTTCAAGACCCGAAACGCCGCCGCCTTGTCTGGAATGACCGCCGAACTGCTTTATACGTCTGAAAAGCTTATCGACATTACAGGGATTTTCGCCGACCAAACGGGATTTTAACATAAGCGCATACGTTGCGCTCGAAGCGTCTCTGACCTCGCCGTAGCCGATAAGCCCCTGATTTGTATAGACTTTAATAAGCGGGCAATGCTTCGGTGCGCCGTTTATGTTGGCAACTCTTATATCCGTTATTTTCAGTTCGCTCGGTGATGAATTGATATTCACGTTTCCGCTGATTTTTTCCTTTAAATTTTCCTGCACGTTAATTTTCCTCACTTTCTCAATCAAACATATTGACATTTTTTAATATTTGTTATATACTCATTATAAACGATAGAAAAACAAAAATCGTCCGTTATGTTTGTAAATTTATCCGTTATATTCTGTTTCTTTCAGACTTAATTTTTTGTGCCTTGCGGCACGGAAAGGAGAAAAACATTATGCGTTACAATGAATACGCCGTTTTGGACAAAAGAAATAAACCGCTTGTTAAAATATTTCATTCTACCGTGGAGGGTGGAAAAAGAGCCTATAGGGGGCATCATCATACGGAATGCGAGCTTTCGACAATCATTTCGGGCAGCGGAACGTATTCCCTGGAAAATAAGGAATACGACGTCAAAAAGGGCGACGTAATCCTCTTTGGGAGCGATGAAACGCACTGCCTTACGGAAATTTCGACAGACGAGCGTTTCGACCTTTTAAATATTCAGTTTGAACCCCGTATACTTTGGACAAATACGGAATTTCACGGAAATCTCATGCAGATATTTTTGGAAAGAAACAAAAATTTCGAGAACAGAATAAACAGAAACAATCCGACCTCAAACGCATTAAAACGGCTGATTTTTGAAATAGAGGACGAAATGGCAAACGACAGATTCAACCGAAGCTTTATTGTACAGTCAAAGCTGTTTGAAATCCTTACGCTTATAATAAGAGATTACGATTACGTAAGCTCGCGTGAAACAAATTCCGCCGTGCTTTCGCAGCTTCGGCATACGCTTGAATACATAGACGAAAATCTTTCCGAGCCGCTCACATTAGACGAGCTTTCCAAAAAGGCGACAATGAATAAGACGTATTTCTGCACGGTTTTCAAGCGTTACAACGGCATTTCGCCCTGGGAATATATATCAATAAAGCGCGTCGAAAAGGCGATAG
>USLP01000349.1 GCA_900555525.1 uncultured Eubacteriales bacterium | reverse complement strand
AATCATCTATCCAATAAATACCGAGATATGGCGCGGCTTCATAATTATATCCGTACGTAACGTTCGCATATTTTTTGTAACAATGGTTCTTAAAAACTTTATAATATTCTTCATCACTATATTTATCACCAAAGGTATCGCCTCGCGGTCCATATGTACATATTGTCGACGAAAAGCCCCAAGCCTTTACAAGTGAATCATGTACGTTAAAACTTATTGACGTGCGTGAACTAAATCCGCCGGAGAAAGGTATCGCGCATGGACTTGTGATAAAAAGTTTGATTTTTCTATCGGTTCCCGTTTCCCAATAAATCCCGGTCAAATAAGCAACTTGCAATCCGTCAACTTCGTCGGGTACGATAACGCCGACTTTTTCTTTTCCTGCATTACTTAGTCCGTATAATATAGCTACTGTATGTTCGCCGTCATCGGTTTTTTGTGGACGATATATAAAGTCGCCACACTCTATACACTCATCGTACGAAACGACTTTTAAAAGTTTACCTAATCCACACCCGCTTAACGATATTGTAAAAAACATTACGCAAGCAAGCAATAGCGAAATAAAAAATTTACTTTTTGTCTTTTTCATTTTTTATCTCCTTAAGTGATTTTAATTTTTTCTCCATTTTGCATATAAATAAGTACCTGTATATTGATAGCCAAAAACATATTGAATATTATCGCCCGTTTTATCGCTTTCAAAATCCCATTTTTCGGTACATTCTTTGTCTTTATACCACCCGCCGAAAGTATAACCTTCTCGCTTAGGTTCGGGTGGTATATATTTTATCAAGTCGTTTTCGTAATTATCCGCCCAATAATACCCGTCGTTCGGTGCATTATCATAATTATACATATATGACACATTAGCAACATAACCTTTATAATGCCAATTTTCTGTCTCTGACTTGCAAAGGTTATCAGCTAAAATATAATGTTTATCCATAAATATTCGAACACTCCAACCCGTATCAGCGTTTCGATCTTGCCATACGATTTGCAAACAATCAAATGGAAGCCGGTCAACAACATTTGCATAATTCATTTTCGTGTAAGTATAAGCATTCGGAACATATATTCTTTTCAAGCAATCGCTCTCAATTTTGCCGACTTGACTTGCAGACATCATACTTGTACGATAGCGATAACAAATTCCAACTATCGTCACTCCGCCTAATTCTGTCGGCAAAACAACGCATTCTTTTTGTTTTCCCTCTTCGGTAAAACCTATAAGATAGCCCTCTCTCGTCCCGTCTTTATTTTTTCTTACCGCATATCGCCAATCTCCGCTTTCATATTCGGGATATTCGTCTTCAATATTAAAAAGATTGCGATATCCGCATGATACAAGACGTAAACACCCATACAGTGCGCATATCGACAGCGCAACGATAAGTACAGTTACCCAAGGTTTGTTAAAAAATTCTTTTTTCATCATTTTTAAACCTCTTTAAATTATTTCAAAATAAAAATCGCACGCAAAAAAGATACTCCTATTGCATGCGAAAATCAAATCAATTTATTCATTTTTCCACCTCATTTACTCTTCTCTTTTGGTTTTAGCTTACAAAAAAGCCAAGTTATTGCCGAGCGCGATTGCATTTTTTGCATACCTTCGGCAAAAGCGATAAAAATTTAGCACTCACTCCCTTTTCTCAACTACATTGTATCATACGTTTTTTTGTTTGTCAATACTTTTCCAAAAATTTAATATGGATAATATTTTTGAACAAAAAATCATTTATAGGGGATTGCAGCAATAAAAATTTTAAGGACAACTATAAACCGAAAACAAAAAACACTGCAAAAATTGACAAATCGTTCACAAAACCGCTAAAATTATAATGCAATTTAAATTGACAAGACACGCGGTTTTCATATATAATGTATACGATATAAAAATGCGGCAGTGTGCATACGCAAAAACAAGAAGAAAAGAAGAACAATCCTGATATTGACGACGAAAAAGGAGGGCTTATATTGAACGGAATACTCGTTAAAAAACTCAAAGAAGCTTTGGTTTCGGTACTGCCGATTACCGTAATAATACTAATCCTCAACTTCGCCTTGCCCGACCGAATGTCGCCCGTGGGGCTTGTTTCGTTCATTGTGGGCGCGGCAATGCTCATACTCGGCATCGCGCTTTACTCGCTCGGCAGCGACACGGCTCTCGCGCCGATAGGAGAGACTATCGGTAACAAAGTTACCGAAACAAAAAAAGTCCCGCTTATACTTATCGTCGGTTTCGTAATCGGCGTTATAGTTACAATCGCCGAGCCGGACTTAATGGTTTTAGGCTC
>USLP01000348.1 GCA_900555525.1 uncultured Eubacteriales bacterium | reverse complement strand
CGCCGTATCGGACGGAGAAAATATAACGTTCAAAACGAAAAAGAACGAAACGGCGCAGACAAACCCGACAGAAAATGAAAAGGTGCAAAATTCCGAAAAAAAGGAAGCACAGCAAAAAGAACCTGCACAAGCTCCAAGCACAGGGCAGTATATAGGAAACAAAAACACAAAAAAATTTCACCGTTCCTCCTGTTCCGCACTTCCGAAAGAGGGAAACAGAGTATACTTTTCGGAGCGGAACGAGGCGATATCGGGCGGATATTCTCCTTGCAAAAAATGCAGTCCTTAAAGAAAGGTATGATAACTTGAAAAATGTAAAAAATATATGCAAAAAAATCTACGAAAACTCCTATGTTTTTTGTTTTGTCATAGCTTTTTTTCTTAACTTTATCATAGAAATTTTAGCAAGACAGTCGCTTGTGTCGGCTGTCTCATCAATTTTTTCCGCACCGCTTGCTTTTTTTACAAACGTGATGATAATTGCGTTTATGCTTTCGGTCGGAAACTATTTCAAAAAACGTAATTTTGTTTATTTTATTGTATTTGTTATTTGGTTCGGGCTGGCAACGGCAGATTTTATTTTGCTGTTTTTCAGAGTAACTCCGCTTTGCGGTGCGGATTTCATGATTTTGAGAGCCGCAAAGGGAATCGTCAAGCTTTATCTGTCATTTTACAATATTCTTGCGATAACCGCAGGAAGTATTATCGCAATTCTGCTTGCCGTATTTTTGTATATTAAAGAAAAGCCAAAAAAGCCCTCCGTAAAAAATGCCTTGATTTTTTCCTGCATTACGGGTATAATCGCAGGAGCAGTTTCGTTTTCGGGGATTTTAAAACCTGATTTTTCCGACTTAAACGAGGCTTACAAAAGCTACGGCTTTGTTTATTCGTTTTTGAGTACGGTTTTTGACAAGGGAATCGACGAGCCTGTCGATTATTCGGAAAAGAATTTTGACGATGCGATAAAGACTATATTGGACGAACCAAAAAGCGAGCCTTCCATGAAGCCCGACATTGTTTTCGTTCAGCTTGAATCGTTTTTTGACGTTAATTATCTTAAAGACATGACCTTCAGCGAAAATCCCGTTCCGAATTTTACCGCTTTAAAAGAGGGGTGGGCTCACGGATTTTTGGACGTTCCCGTTGTCGGCGGAGGAACGGCAAATACGGAATTTGAAATTCTTACGGGAATAAATCTTAACTTTTTCGGAGCGGGTGAATATCCGTTTGAAACGGTACTGCGAAAGCAAACGTGCGAAAGCATCGCATATAATCTAAAGGACTACGGCTACGATGCACACGCAATACACAATCACACGGGCGATTTTTATTACAGAAATGAGGTTTATCCACATCTCGGCTTTGATACGTTCACCTCAATCGAATATATGAACGGATTCAAAAGAAATCCCATGAACTGGGCAGAGGATTCTGTTTTAACAAAATATATAACAGAGGCTCTCGACCAAAGCGATACGCCGAGCCTTGTTTATGCCGTTTCCGTACAGCCTCACGGCAACTATCCCAAAACACGCACAGAGGGCGAATATCCTATCCATGTGGGCGGTGCGAAAAGCGTTGATGATATGTACAGATATACTTATTATGTAAATCAGCTTTATGAAACGGACAAATTTATAGCCGAGCTTATAACCGCTCTCGATATGCGAGGAAAACCCACAATTGCTGTATTTTACGGCGACCATATACCCGCTTTGAAAATTGAAAGCGACGATTTGAAAAATGATGACGTTTATCAGACGGAATATGCGATTTGGGATAATATCGGGCTTCCCTATACCGAAAAGGAGCTTTATTCATATCAGCTTTCGTCTTACGTTTTGGAAAGTTTCGGAATGAATTCGGGTATTATAAACAGGCTTCACAGCTACTACAAGGATAATCCCGAATATGAAAATTTTTTAAAAATAATCGCGTATGATATTTTTAAGGGGAATCATAAGGACTACCTAAAACACTACGAGCCTACCGATATGAAAATGGGGCTTTCTCCGATTGAAATAACAGACGTCCAAAAGATCGGAATTGCCCTAAAGGTTTACGGTACGGGCTTCACCGAAGCTACAACGGTTTTGATTGACGGAAACGAAGTAAAAACGTATTTCCTGGACGAAAACACCGTCGTTACATATGACGCTGCGCATCTGAAAAGCGACAGTATAATAAAAACCGCCCAGATTTCCGAAAATAACAAAATTCTTTCCGAATCAAACGCATATTTTTATCATTAAAAACAGGGCTTCCCAAAAATTTTTGGGGAAGCCCTGTTTTTATTAAAAGTTA
>USLP01000347.1 GCA_900555525.1 uncultured Eubacteriales bacterium | reverse complement strand
AGTGAAATCATGCCAAGTCCCATGTAACCCGCGCCGACTACGCATACTGTGTCGCCCAAGATTTTCGGCATCATTCTCGTTCCCACGCTCATAAGACAGCCGAGCGGCTCGCAGATTGCGTCCTCGTCCTTCAGATTTTTTGGGATATGCAGAGTTTTTTCGGGTTTCATGACTATATATTCGGAATATCCTCCTCCACCTAAGCCCGTTACTCTGTCGCCGACCGAAAAGCCCGTTACGTTTCTTCCGACTTCGGCAACAAACCCCATAGTTTCATGACCGAAGGTATCGCCTTTTTTTGCGGTTGTCCAGGGGTAAAACTCTGAATGGCACATTCCCGTATACCGAACTTTGACAAGAATTTCATCATCATTTATTTTCGGAATCGGTACATCGGTTATTTTGCTTTTTTTCGGTCCTTCCATTATAAGCTTTTTCATATTTTTCACCTACTTCAAAATCGTTTTAAGATAATCTATGCTTTTTTTTGCACATTCAAGACTGTCGGCATTATACCAATTATCCTGCTCAACAATAAGATATTCAGTGCCTATTTCATCGCAGGCAGAAATTATTTCTTTGAAATTTTGTTTTCCGCTTCCTACGGGAACATACATAAAATCGTTTTGCGAGTTATTCGTCGGTTTTATCGGATTTCCGTCGGAATCGATAAGCTCAAAAACAGGACCCGTACCCGTGCCGACGCTTATAAAGTCCTTAAGATGCACAACGTCTATATAATCCTTGTATTTTCTTAAATATTTTACGGGGTCTTCTCCCGCATATTTAATCCAGCATGTGTCAAATTCGGGTTTCAAAAGTTCGGACGGAATCGTTTCGTAAAGCCAGTCGATAAGATACTTTCCATCATATTTTTCAAATTCGAAATTATGGTTGTGATAGAGCATCTGTATGCCTGCGTCTTTAAGAATTTTCGCCGTCCTTGTTATATCTTCCGCGGCTTTTTCAAATCCCTCATGCCCCTTATGGTTTTCAATTCCCATCCAGGGGATTGCGCAATACTTTGTGCCGAGCGTTTTAAGATATTCTATATTTTCCTTTGATTTATCCAAAAATACGTCATACGTTTGATGAACGCTTGCGCATTCCAAGCCGTATTTATCGAGAAGAGAACGCACCTCATTTGCGCTTTTTCCGAAATAACCCGCAAATTCAACGCAGTCGTAACCCATAGCTTTTACGGCTTTCAGCGTTTCCTCCATGTTTTCTTCCATTTTATCTCTTACGGAATAAAGCTGTAAGCCGAGTTTAAATTTTTTCATATTTTTTTACCCCCTTATTAAATTGTTAAGTTTTTCTACGCCCTCGGATATAGTCTGCCCTGTTTTGAAAACGCTTGAAGTGCCGACAACGAAAATATCCGCTCCGTTTTCGTACATTTTGGGAACATTTTCAAAGCTGCAGTTTCCGTCAACCTCGATTTTAACATCCGAAAGCTTTTTCTTATCCAAAAATTCTCTCATTCGTTTTATTTTTGAAAAAGCATTTTCAACGATTTTCTGACCCGAAAATCCCGGATTTACGGTCATAATAAGAACAGTATCAAGCTCGTATATAATTTCCGAAAGTAATTCTATCGGTGTTGACGGATTTATTGCAGCGCAAGGGGAGGCCCCCTTTTCCTTTATGAGCGAAATAACTCTTTGCAGATGATTTGTGCTTTCAATATGCACGGAAACAATATCGCCGTTTCTTATATCAAGTCTTTCGATAACCGTTTCGGGATTTTCCGCCATGATGTGATAATCAAACGCAAGCCCGCAATTCTTTCTTATTTTGCTGTAAAATTCGGGCGGAAGCATAAGATTAGGTACAAAATGATTGTCCATTATATCCGCATGAATGTATTTTATACCGCTTTTTTCTATTTCCAAAAGCGCGTCATCCAAGTGAAGAAAATCGGCGCACATTACGGACGCCGAATATATCGGCTCTCTTTTTTGTGCGGGATTTTGCAAAAGACCTGCACCGTAAAGCGGCGCCAGCTCCGCAAGCTCCGCTTTTTTTATTTCGGGAAGCTTCCCCGAAGCGTATGCGTGCTCCTTTATGTATGAAATAAGCGGATTTAAGTACAATTCCTCTTGATTTGAAAGTCCTCCCGAAAAGAGCAGACAGTCGGGAGAAATAAGATTTACAATCGAAACCATGGCTCTGCCGAGCATAACGACAGCGTCATCTATTGCTTTTTTCGCTTTTTCGTTACCGCTTTCACACGCTTTAAAAAGTTCATTGGAATCGGAAACTCCGAGTATCTCTTTTGCCGTCATTGAAAGTCCGAGACCCGCACAGTATTTTTCAAGAC
>USLP01000346.1 GCA_900555525.1 uncultured Eubacteriales bacterium | reverse complement strand
AAAAAACTGCAATGAGTTGGGAGTTTGTATAAGAAAAACAATGAACGTTCCGAGAGGCGAACGCTATGAGCTTTGCCGTTCCGTTCATGCGGAGGCAAACTGTATCATCAGCGCAAAACGTTCCGATATGATCGGAAGCACGCTTTATCTTGTCGGAAAAGAAATGGAAAGCGGAAACTATGTTGAAAAAGCAAGCTCCTGCGCAATGTGCAAACGCATGATTATAAATGCGGGAATCGAATGGGTTGTAATAAGAAATACTAAAACGGATTTTACGTGTATCCACGTGCGTGATTGGATTTATAATGATGATACACTGGGTACGTCTTCATATTAGTTTTTCTTATTTTTTATTGTAAAAAAGTTAAAAACAGCCGTTTGCCGAGCCCACGGTAAAAAGGCGCTACATATATACTATAATCGGGCAACAGAAAGGACGAAAATAAAATGGGAAAAGTGTCAATTGATTTTTCAAAACTGAAAGGCTATGCCGAATGTGAGGAATTTAACAAAATTGCTCACGTTGCAAACGCATCGGCAGAGCTTCTTCATTCAAGAAAGGGAGCGGGAAACGACTTTTTGGGTTGGATAGACCTTCCCGTGAACTATGATAAAGAGGAATTTGCGAGAATAAAAAAAGCTGCCGAGAAAATTAAAAATCAGTCGGAAGCGCTTATTACAATAGGTATCGGAGGTTCATATCTGGGCGCAAGAGCTGCAATAGAATTTTTGAACGGTCCTATGTATAACCTCAAAAAAAGAGATTATCCGCAGGTGTTCTTTGCAGGAAATTCAATAAGCCCCGAATATCACAAGGACTTACTTGAAATGATGGAGGACAAGGATTTTTCGATAAACGTAATTTCCAAATCGGGTACGACAACAGAGCCCGCACTCGCTTTCAGACTTTTCAGAGAACTTCTGGAAAAGAAATACGGAAAAGAAGGCGCAAAAGAGCGCATATATGTAACAACAGATAAAAACAAGGGAACGCTTTTGGAATTTTCCAAAAAGGAAGGCTATGAAACATTTGTTGTTCCCGATGATGTAGGCGGAAGATTTTCCGTTTTGACTGCTGTGGGACTTCTTCCGATAGCTTGCGCAGGCGCAGATATAGATAAGCTTATGGAGGGTGCGGCTGCCGCAAGAGAAGCGCTTTCAAACGGTGATATCAAGGAAAATGACGCACTCAAATATGCCGCCGCAAGAAATATACTTTTGCAAAAAGGAAAAACAACTGAAATACTCGTTTCTTACGAGCCGTCGCTCCTTATGTTTGCGGAATGGTATAAACAGCTGTTCGGAGAAAGCGAAGGAAAAGACAATAAAGGTATCTATCCGTCCTCGCTCAATTTCTCGACTGACCTTCATTCGCTCGGTCAGTACGTTCAAGCAGGCAGAAGAAATCTGTTTGAAACAGTTGTAACGTTTGATGAACCGAATACGGACATCACAATTAAAGAAGATGCCGAAAATGTTGACGGTCTTAACTTTTTGGCAGGAAAAACAGTTGACTTTGTAAATAAAAAGGCTTCGCTCGGCACGGTTATGGCGCATTTTGACGGCGGCGTTCCGAATATACTTATTAACGCTCCGAAAAAAGATGAGCATACGCTCGGCTATCTCTTCTATTTCTTTGAAAAAGCCTGCGCTTATTCGGGATATATGCTCGGCGTAAATCCGTTTGACCAACCCGGTGTTGAATTCTATAAGAAAAATATGTTCGCACTTTTGGGCAAAAGCGGTTACGAAGACCTCAAAAAACAGCTTGAAGCAAGAATAAATGCCGACGCTTAAAAAAATAGCGAAAAATTCACAAAACTACTTGATTTTTTCACAAATCTATGGTACAATATAACAAAAAGGAAGAAAGGGTTTAAGGATACTTTCCTTAAAAGGTAAATCATTATGATAAGAGTTCTTATTGGTCCCAAAGGTACAGGCAAAACTAAAACTTTAATTTCTTGGGTTGAACAGGCTGATAAGTCTGAACACGGTCATGTTGTTTGTATTGCAAAGGACGACAGATATAATTTCAGCGTTCCCCACAGCGTAAGATTAATCGATACAAAAGAGTTTGACTTGCACGATCCCGAAATGATGTACGGTTTTTTGTGCGGAGTTATCTCGATGAATTTCGATGTTACACATATCTTCATCGACAGCTTGTCAACAATTATGAAATGCAGTATCGCAGATATCGATAACGTTATCCCTTATCTCGAATCCTTATCCGAGGAATTTAACATAAGCTTCACGCTTCTCTTAAGCGGCGCTGAAGGCGAAGCGGGCGAAAAGCTCAAAAAATACATTATTGAAGGCTAATACTTTAGCG
>USLP01000345.1 GCA_900555525.1 uncultured Eubacteriales bacterium | reverse complement strand
TATTGCCGCAAACATTCCACAGACGTAAACGGTTTTGTTTTGGGCGGAAGGTCGGTTGGACCGTGGCTCACGGCATTCGCTTACGGTACATCTTATTTTTCCGCCGTTATCTTTGTAGGCTACGCAGGTCAGTTTGGCTGGAAATACGGCATAGCGTCAACTTGGATAGGCTTGGGCAATGCGATTATCGGCTCGCTTATGGCATGGGGCGTTTTGGGAAGACGTACACGTCTTATGTCCCAGCATCTCAACAGTGCGACAATGCCCGAATTTTTCGGTAAGCGTTTTAACAGCAAGGCTATGAAAATCGGCGCTTCCGTTATAGTTTTTGTATTTCTTATTCCTTATACCGCATCTTTGTATAACGGACTTTCAAGGCTTTTCGGAATGGCTTTTAATATAGATTATACGCTTTGTATAGTTATAATGGCAATTCTTACGGGTATCTACGTTATAGCAGGCGGATATATGGCGACTGCCATAAACGATTTTATCCAAGGCATTATTATGCTTGGCGGTATAGTTGCCGTAATAGCGGCGGTTCTTATCGGCAAAGGCGGATTTATGCAGGCTCTTGACGGTTTATCACGCGTTTCCGACCCTGCCGTTTCCGAAACACCGGGAGTTTTCGCTTCGTTTTTCGGTCCCGACCCGCTCGGACTTTTGTTCGTTGTACTTCTCACCTCTTTGGGAACATGGGGACTTCCGCAGATGGTTCAGAAATTCTATGCGATAAAAAGCGAAAAATCAATAAACAAGGGTGCGATAATATCAACGATTTTCGCCGTTATCGTTGCCGGCGGCTGTTACTTTTTGGGCGGATTCGGACGACTGTTCTCCGACATTATCCCCGTTGACGCAAAAGGTATCCCCGTAGGCGGATACGACGCAATAATCCCCACAATGCTCGAAAATCTGCACCCGTTTCTTATAGGAATAGTTGTTATCCTCGTTTTAAGCGCGTCAATGTCAACGCTGTCCTCACTTGTTTTGGCTTCAAGCTCAACGCTTACGCTTGACTTTTTAAAGGATAACATTATTAAAAACATGAGTGAGAAAAAGCAGGTTTTGGTTATGAGATTGCTTATAGTTGTATTTATACTTATTTCCGTAATTATTGCGATTGTGCAGTATAAGAGCTCCGTAACGTTTATTGCACAGCTTATGGGTATTTCATGGGGTGCGCTTGCAGGCGCTTTCTTGGCTCCGTTTTTGTACAGTCTTTACTGGAAAAAGGTTAGCGGCGCTTCCGTTTGGGTTTGCTTTATCGCAGGCGCAGGACTTATGATTTACAATATGCTTTTCAAAGCAACGCTTCCCGTATTTTTGCAGTCCCCCATCAACTGCGGTGTAATCGCAATGCTTATCGGCTTTGTTATAATCCCCGTTATCAGCGCATTTACGAAAAAGCCCGACAAAGCCTTCACGGACGATTGTTTCAGCTGTTACGAAAAACAAGTTCTCGTTCACGCAAAAGTTTCGCTCGGCGATGAATAAACAAAATACATATAAAAATAACCGAGGAATTTTTCTTCGGTTATTTTTTGTATTTCCACAGATTTTTAATTTGTACAAATTCTAAGTTTTGTACCGCAGGCTGTTACCTATAAATGAAATAGACATACACGTCAATTTCATGGCATACTTTCGTGTCATATTTTGTTACAAACAGTGATATATTTCAGACAAGTCTTTTCGCTTTTCCCATTATATCACCTTTTCAGTAATATTTTTATATATTCTTCAGTTATACCCATAAATACACCCTTTTATTTATTATGTCCGATATATCAATGCTCGCTGTTTAAAGGCACAACATCAAGCGTTAAACCCAGCGGACGCAATAATTTTAATACAGTTGTCAATTGTGGATCCATGCGATTGTTTTCAAACCTTGCTATAAACGTTTGTTTTATACCCGTTAAATTTTCAAGCTCTGTTTGTGTGAGTCCCGCTTTTTTTCGAGCCTCCAAAATTTCGCCGACAATCTTTACCTTTAAATCAACCTCGTCCCATTCTTCCTGTGAAAGAGCCGTTATATTTTTTTCACTTCGTTCCAGTTACTCATGATTATCTCTCCTTTACGGCACTCTTTATTATTATGAGCTTTTCTGTCTAATTCAACAACCCATTCTTCTGTTTCCGAATATCCTTTTTTATCTTCGTAAAATTCAATTTTAAACATTTTTTACTCCCCTATACATTATATAACTAATTAGTTATATTATAAATAGTTTTTATGCAATTATTTTTGAATTATCCAAAATTTTTCTCTCACATTACTATTTTTTTTATTGTTTACCGGTTATCAGCGACAGGTTCCGTTTGCTTTTTTTCAACTCTTTTAATTACCATAATAGCACATTGGGC
>USLP01000344.1 GCA_900555525.1 uncultured Eubacteriales bacterium | reverse complement strand
AATTCGAATATAGTCCAATATAGTTTGCATTAGGAAAAAATGCAAGCTTTGGTTTTGTTATCTTATGTTGGACTATAACATTCGGATAATGTACTGCAATCAATCAAAGCCATGCGTTTTTCGGTGTGTGGCTTTGCCGCACACTTTTTTAATTTGTGCGGAGCAAATCTCCGATTTTCGCCATACAAACCACTTTAAGAAAAACAGCGGGACATTTTTTGTTCTCGCTGTTTTTCATTCACGCAAATTTGTGCGAACATTACGGGCGGATAATATCCGCCCCTACGGTGTGTTCATACACTTCCGCATTATTTTAAGTACGATTTCAGAAGTTCCTCCAAAATATCGTCTCTTTCAAGACGGCTTATCATGGTTCTTGCGTTGTTATAGCTTGTGATATATGTGGGGTCGCCCGAAATAATATATCCCACAAGCTGATTTACGGGATTATACCCTTTCTCCTTTAAAGCCTCATAGACAGAGAAGATTATCTCTCTTATTTTCTTTTCGTCCTCTTTGGGGATTTCAACATGTTTTGTCGGATTCATAACGGTTACCTCCTTATATATTCGTTATCTCAATTCCGCATTGAATTTTTCTTTTATCGTTTCTATTATATTGTTAAGCGCGCCGTTTGTTTCCTCGTCCGTCAGTGTGCGTTCAAAATTTTCGAGTGTAAACGTGAACGAAACGCTCTTTTTGCCTTCGGGAATCTGGCTTCCTCTGTAAACGTCGAAAAGCTCGATTGAGGTCATAAGCTTGCCTGCCGCCGCACGTGCCGTATCCTCAATTTCCTTTACGGTTACATCTTCCGAAACAACAACGGAGAAGTCCTTCTCGCTTGCGGGGAATTTGTTGAGCGGTTTATATTTTCTTTCGGGTGCGTTGATACCGAGTACCTCTCCCAAATATATTATCGCCGCAAATGCAGTCGCATGAAGTCCGAAATTCTTCTGTACGGTCGGGTGCAGCTGACCGATTATACCTATTTCTTTGCCGTCTTTCATTATACGTGCCGACGCATACGGGTGGAACGAATCGAGCGTATCGCACGGAACAAAATCCGCATCGAATATGCCGTAAACGCCGAGAGCCTCGCATACCGCGCCTTTTAATGTGAAGAAATCCCCTGCGCCGTACATACCGATTGTAAGATTTTTTTCTTCATCGGGAAGCTCTGCGTCCGTCTTGCGGTATGTTTTTGCAATTTCAAAAAGAAATGCCGATTTATTGCGCTTATTTTCGTTTAAAGCAAGCGTTGTAAGCATACCGTAGAGCGGAGTTGTACGCATTATGCTCATATCGAGACCGAGCGGATTTTTAATCGTTACCGCTTCCCTAAGGTGCGATTCAGACTTAATATTAAGCATATCGAAAACCTTGGGCGACTCGAACGAATACGTATAAATTTCATAAAGTCCGCAGTCCGCAAGCTTATATTTAAGTGTTTTTTCGAGCGCCTGCTCCTTTGTTAAGCCGCCGTCAAAATCGCTTCCCGTCATAGGCTCGGAGGGGATTTTGTCATATCCGTAAATTCTTACGACTTCCTCGGCAATATCGTTGAAGCACTCAATATCTATTCTGAATGACGGCGGAATTACACAGCCGTCTTTCACGGTAAATTCAAGTGATTTAAGCGCGGAAAGCATATCCGCTTCGGGAATATCCGCACCCAAAAACGCATTGATTTTTTCGGGTGAAAACGGCACCTTAATATCTTTCTTTTCGCCGTTATCAATATCTATAACTCCGCTTACGACCTTACCGCAATTTAATTCCGTGATAAGTTCGCACGCTCTTGCAAGTGCGGAGGAAACCATTTCCTTATCCAAGCCTTTTTCGTATCTTCCCGACGATTCCGTTCTCATTCCGAGCTTCTGCGCCGTTTTTCTTACGGAAGAACCCAAAAATGCCGCGCTTTCAAATACTATCGTATTTGTGTCTTCAACTATTCCCGAATATTCGCCGCCCATAACGCCTGCAACCGCAATAGGCTTTTCGCTGTCGCAGATAGCGAGCATTTCGGGTGTAAGCTCATGTTCAACGCCCTCAAGCGTGGTTATTTTTTCGCCTGCACGTGCGTTTCTCACAACGATTTCACTGCCTTTAACGAATTTGATGTCAAATGCGTGCATAGGCTGACCGTATTCGAGCATTACGTAGTTTGTTATATCTACTATATTGCAGATAGGTCTTACTCCGCAGGCGATAAGACGTCTTTTAAGCCATTCGGGAGACGGCTCAATCTTTACGTCCGTAACAACTCTTGCGCTGTAACGTCTGCAAAGTTCGCTGTTTTCAACCGTTACCTTAAGCATATCGTTAATATTTCCGCCGTTTTCCGTAACCTTGGGGGTTTTTACGTTAAACGGA
>USLP01000343.1 GCA_900555525.1 uncultured Eubacteriales bacterium | reverse complement strand
AGATAACAACGTTAAGCTTGAAAAAATGCGTGAAACAGTTGATGAAAAGCTTCAAAAAACGCTTGAAGAACGTATAAGCAAGTCTTTCAGAGTTGTATCGGAGCGTTTGGAGGAGGTTTATAAAGGCTTGGGTGAGATGAAAAATCTTGCCACGGGGGTCGGCGACTTGAAAAAAGTGCTTTCAAATGTCAAAACGAGAGGTATATTGGGCGAGATACAGCTTGGAGCGATTTTAGAGCAGTTTTTATCGCCCGAACAGTATGACACAAACGTTCCCGTGAAAAAAGGGAGTAGAGAGGTTGTTGAATTTGCGGTTAAGCTTCCGGGTACGGACGGCAATTCAATTTACCTGCCGATTGATTCAAAATTCCCCGTTGACGCATATTCGGACCTCACAGATGCTTATGAAAGCGGTGATGCGGCGGCAGTTGAAGAAAAGAAAAATATTTTGAAAAAGCGTATAAAGCAGTTTGCAAAGGATATTTCGGATAAATATATTTCACCGCCCGAAACAACGGATTTTGCACTTATGTTCTTACCTGTTGAGGGACTTTATGCCGAGGTTGTGAGAAGCGGTCTTTTGGAAACTTTGCAGCGTGAATATAAGGTCAGCGTTGCGGGTCCCACAACAGTGGCGGCATTTTTGCAAAGCCTGCAAATGGGCTTTAAAACTCTTGCTATACAAAAGCGTTCGAGCGAGGTATTTAACGTTTTGGGCGCTGTAAAGACAGAGTTTGAAAAATTCTCCGACGTTATAAAAAGCGCACAGCAAAGACTTGACCAAGCGAATAACGAACTTGAAAAGCTTGTCGGAGTGCGCACAAGACAAATTTCAAAAAAGCTTACATCGATTACTTCATTAACAGATGAGGAATCGGAAAAAATACTTGAACTCGACAGCGAGTTCGGAGAGGATATGTGATTTTATGCAGAGCTTTTCTATGGACAAGAACCTTTCTATGCTTGTGGATTTTTATGAATTTACAATGTCGAACGGTTACTTCAAAAACGGTTTTTCCGATAAACAAGTTGTATTTGATTTGTTTTTCAGAAAAATCCCCGACAACGGCGGTTATGCAATTATGGCAGGTGTGGAGCAGATAATCGATTATATCAAAAATCTGAAATTTTCGGATGAGGATATCGATTATTTGCGTAAAAAAGGTAAATTTTCGGAGGAATTTTTGACTTATCTCAAGAATTTCAAATTTACCTCATCGGTTTGGGCAATTCCCGAAGGTACGCCGATTTTTCCCATGGAGCCTGTTATAACCGTAAAAGGTCCAATAATAGAGGCACAGCTTATGGAAACAATGCTTTTGCTTTCGGTTAATCATCAAAGCCTTATAGCGACAAAGGCAAACAGAATAGTAAGAGCGGCAGAGGGACGTCCCGTTATGGAATTTGGCTCAAGACGTGCGCAGGGCGCAGACGGAGCCGTTTTGGGAGCAAGAGCGGCTTATATAGGAGGCTGTGCGGGTACTGCTTGTGTACTCACCGATGAAATGTTTGAAATTCCCGCATTGGGAACAATGGCTCACAGCTGGGTTCAAATGTTTGACAGCGAATATGAGGCTTTCAAAAAATATGCCGAAATGTACCCCGATGACTGTACATTGCTTGTTGATACGTATAATGTTATAAAATCGGGTATTCCAAACGCTATCAAAGTATTTAACGAAATTGTTGTGCCTATGGGCTACCGTCCCAAGGGCATACGTATAGACAGCGGCGATATAACATATCTTTCAAAAAAAGCAAGAAAAATGCTTGATGACGCAGGCTACAGCGATGTAAACATTGTTGCCAGCAACTCGCTTGACGAGTACATCATAAGAGATATGCTCGTTCAGGGAGCACAGGTTGACAGCTTCGGAGTGGGCGAACGTCTTATCACCTCGAAATCCGAGCCTGTTTTCGGCGGCGTTTATAAGCTTGCAAGCGTTTTTGAGGGAAACAAGGAAATTCCTAAAATTAAACTTTCCGAGAACGTTTCAAAAATCACAATTCCCGGCTTTAAGAGCTTGTACAGGCTTTATTCCAACGAAACGGGAAAAGCAATTGCGGACGTTATAACAACGAAAAATGAAAAAATCGACGATTCAAAGGAATATGAAATCTTTGACCCGCAGTTCACGTGGAAACGTAAAAAAGTATCAAACTTCACAGCGAAAAAGCTTTTGGTTAAGATTTTTGATAAAGGAAAGCTTGTATATGAATCTCCGCACGTTTCCGAGATAAAAAAATATTGCCTTAAGCAGGTGGATACGCTTTGGGACGAGGTTACACGTTTTGAAAATCCGCATAACTATTATGTTGACTTATCGCCGAAATTGTGGAAATTAAGAGATAAAATGCTAAAAAAATACAATAAAGACTAAATAATTT
>USLP01000342.1 GCA_900555525.1 uncultured Eubacteriales bacterium | reverse complement strand
CGCTGTGCGATTTCTGTTATCCTGTTTTTACAAGAAAAATTTTAAACGAATTTATACCCGAACAAAATATTAGAAAAATCATTTTTGCGGCAGTATTTTTGGGTATCGCATATTTAATAAGCATGGGTCTTAATTACTTTATTATATATTACGGACATGTTGTCGGCGTAAATATGCAAAAGGATATGAGAAGAGATGTTTTTGAGCATTTGGAAAAAATGCCGTTTACTTTCTTTGACAATAACGAAACGGGTAAAATTATGTCGAGAATCATAAACGACCTGCAGGATATTTCGGAGCTTGCTCACCACGGTCCCGAGGATTTGTTTATTTCTGCTGTTATGATTATAGGCTCGTTTACATATCTCTTATTTATAAATGTTCAGCTTACGCTGATAATTTTTGCTTTTATCCCTTTTCTCGTTTATTTTTCACTCGTTATGAGAAAGAAAATGAAAAAAGCTTTCATGGAAACCAGAAAAAAAGTCGCAGTAATAAACAGCGCACTCGAAAGCAGTATATCGGGAATAAGAGTTACAAAAGCCTTCAATAATTTTCCGTGTGAGAGTGAAAAATTCGATAAAGGCAACAAAGAATATGTAAAGGAACGAAAATACGCTTATAAAACTATGGCGGTATTCCATGCGGGAACAACATTTATTACGGCTGTTTTGAATGTTGCGGTTATTACGGCGGGCGGAATTTTTACATATAAAGGTATAATCACTTACGGCGACCTTACCGCATATATGCTTTTTATAAATATGTTTACAACGCCTATACGAACGTTTGTTAATTTTATGGAGCAATACCAAAACGCTATGACGGGATTTAAACGCTTTACTGAGCTTTTGGACGAGCCTGTTGAGAATGAAAACGAAAATGCCAAGTCCCTTGTCTGCACCGACGGCGATATAAAGTTTAAAAATGTTTCTTTTTCTTATAATGACGGAGAAATGCTTTTAAAAAATGTAAGCTTTAATATTGAAAAAGGCAAAACAACAGCCATTGCAGGACACAGCGGAGGCGGAAAAACCACCGTCTGCCACCTCATACCGAAGTTTTACAATATATCGGACGGGGATATTCTTATAGACGGTCAAAGTATAAATGACGTAAACCTAAAATCGTTAAGAGATAATATAGGAATCGTTCAGCAGGACGTATTTCTTTTCGGAGGTACGATAAAGGATAACATTTTATACGGCAAACCCGAAGCTACGGACGATGAGCTTACGGCAGCCATGAAAAAAGCGAAAATTTATGATTTTGTAACGGCTCTCCCTAACGGGTGGAATACCGAAATCGGCGAAAGAGGAGTAAAGCTTTCGGGCGGTCAAAAACAGCGTATAAGCATTGCGAGAGTATTTCTCAAAAATCCGAAAATACTTATTTTGGACGAAGCCACAAGCGCGCTTGATACGCTTACGGAACGTCAAATTCAGGAATCGCTTACGGAGCTTTCAAAAGGAAGAACCACGATTGTTGTTGCGCATCGTCTTTCCACAATACAAAATGCCGACAAAATTATCGTCATGGACGGCGGCGTAATCATAGAAGAAGGAACTCATAATGAACTTATGACAAAAGGCGGTTATTATAAAAAACTTGTGCAGCCCGATTAATCGGACTGCACACTTTTATTTAAAATATAAATTCTGCGATTATTTCGCTTTTTGCAGCATATGAAAATCTGTTTAAAATACCGTCTTTTTCGGGTGTTATTTCTATGCCGTTTATGCAAAGCTTATGCGGATTTTCGCAGTAATAAGCAAAGCTTCCGCCTTCTCTTAATGTGAAAATTTTTCTTTTCGGAATTTCCGTTACCTTTTGGACACAGGCGGACGCGATATATTTATCCGTATTTCCGATGAAGGCAAATCCATCCGTTATCGGAGCAAACTGGAACATATCGGTATCGCATTCATTTAATGTTATTTCTATCTTGTCATTATAATTCAGCTTTTTATGCTCTTTTGAAAAATAATTATACATTATAAACTCAGAACCTTTAAGTCCGTACACATCACTTGGCGAAACGGTATCGGTTATTGTTCTTCCGTCCTCATCAACATTTATAAGTCCGACATATCCCGAATCCTTTGAAACGTTCCAAAGTTTCAGGAGAACGTTATCTTTGTGCGGATTTACATAAAGCCTGTCCAAAACGGGAAGTCCGACTTTATCACATCTGTAAAGTCTGCCGTCAAAATTCGCAAATGCCTGTGCAAGCTTGGGAACGGTTTTGCCCGTGTGGTCGCTTAAGTATACGCTTCCGCCCGAAAGAGCGTGAAGCACGATATTGATTTTTGCCGTTACGTCATGAGTTTGGAGCATATCGCCGTCAACGTGAGAAAATTCCGCATTGTAAAGTGAATTATAAACCGACGAGG
>USLP01000341.1 GCA_900555525.1 uncultured Eubacteriales bacterium | reverse complement strand
GTGCTGTCGGTTATCTTGATTTCGTCCTCCGCAACGGTAAATTCTTCAGCTTCGCCGTCATTCATACCCGTAACTTTCGTAAGAACGGCGCCGTTTTCCGAAACCGCAGAAACCTCGGTTACAACAAAGAAATAATTATTCGCTTTAATTTCCTTTGCAGGCTTTTCTGGTTTTTCAGGCTGTTCGGGTTTATTGGGTTCTTCCGGCTTTTCGGGGTTCATCGGGTTTTTCGGGAACTTTATCCGCAAGCTTTTTTGCACGCATTGCCATAACCGCAAATTCCGCTCTTGTAACGGGATTTGAAAGGCGAAGCGAGCCGTCGGGATACCCCTCTATAATGCCGTTTTCGTAAGCGCTTTTTACCGATTCACGGTATTTCTCGTCAACCGTTTCGGAAAAATCCGCCGTATTCTCTGCTTTTTTTAGTTTTGCCGCTTTGTAAAGCGCATAAACAATTTCCTGCCTTGTCGAATTTTCATCGGGCAAAAATTTATCGTCACGTATAAAATAGCCGTCCGAATTTTTAACGTAATCGTAATACCAGCTATCCTCTGCGACATCGCTATACGACGCGCTTTTTTCGGACGAGCCGAACATAAGCGTTACGATTTTTGCGGTCTGTGCATTCGTTATATTTTCGTCCGGTTTAAAAGTACCATCGGGAAATCCGTTTATTATGCCGTTATCGGATAAATACGAAATATCCTCCGCCGCCCACGAATAATCCTGCGTTATATCGGAAAAATCGGCATAAGCGGAAACGGTAAGCAAAAAAGCTGTCAAAACCAAAGCTATGTATTTTTTCATAAGGCTCACCCCTTTATCATTACTATTTTACATTAAAACATAGAAATTGTCAAGCAAATTCACGAAAATATCATTATATTTTCTAAAAAACAGGCAATAATTTGCATATAGGAGATGAAAATATGCAGGAAATACTTACATTAGCTTTAAGAACGGCAATAATTTACCTGGGACTAACGATAGGAATACGCTGTATGGGGAAACGTCAGATAGGCGAAATGTCAACGGCGGAAATAGCCGTTACGCTTCTCATTGCGGAGGTTGCGGGCACCCCCATAACCGACCCCGACACGCCGATACATCACGGACTTACGGTAATCGTGATACTTGTGCTGTGCGAACTTATCGTTTCGTTTTTGGATTTAAAGCTTCCGTTTTTTGTGAAGCTTACGCAGGGAGCGCCGTCCGTCATTATAAGAAACGGAAAAATCATAGAGTCCGCTCTCAAAAAATCACGTGTAACACTCGCGGAACTTAACGAGGAGCTTCGTTTTCAAAACATTGCGATTTCCGACGTTTATATGGCGATAATAGAGACAAACGGGCAGTTAAGCATAATTCCCGAAAATTTTGCGGCAGGCGTAACGAGAAAAGACCTTAACGTAAAGGAAGAAAACGACCCTGTGGATTTTGCGGTTATAATAGACGGTGAAATAAAGGAAAACAACTTAAAGCTTATCGGAAAGGATAAGAACTTTGTATATAAAATAGTGAAAGAAAAAAACATAAAAAATATAAAGGACGTGCTTGTCCTTTATGCCGATACAAAAGGCGCAACGTATTTTCAGATGAAAGAAAAGACAAAGGGACGGTAAACCGCCCCTTTCAGGAATTATTCAACCCATTTAAGTATTTTCGGTGCAAAGTCCACATCGGACTCAACCCACAAATCATCGAAGTGAAGGTTTGCGATAGCGATAGCTCCCAAACGGCTTCTAATCGGAACTTTGAAGTCTCCGTCCCCATTTACGAGGTATGTGTTCTTCGATTCTTTTTCTGCAATATCGATGAAGTCGTTAATATCCTGCATAGTGTCCAAACGAATTTTTAGTCTCATGGCTCATCTCTCCTTTTCACTTTTATACATATATTATATCATAATTTTTTAAATTGTCAATATTATAGGAAAAAATTCACAAAAATAATTTTGAAAGCTGTGTAAACAAAAAGCAAATAACCATTCCCGAAATTGTCGGAATCAAAAATGCGAGCAATGTCCATTTTAAGCTTTTGCTTTCTTTTTTCACGGTGAGAAGAGTTGTGGAGCAAGGCCAGTGCATAAGCGAAAAAAGCATAACGTTTATAGCCGTAACCCACGTCCAGCCGTTAGCCAAAAAAAGCGTTTTCAATGCCGAAAGGTCTCCGAGCTCCATAATTTTGCCCGTATTTGTATAAGCCATTATTATAATGGGGATTACTATTTCGTTTGCCGGGAAGCCTAAAATAAACCCCATTAGTATAACGCCGTCAAGTCCTATAAGCCTTGCAAACGGGTCTATAAAATCCGTACATATTTTAAGCGCCGACGCATCTCCGACCGTTATGTTCGACATAAGCCATATCACAAGCCCCGCAGGTGCGGCAACCATTACCGCACGC
>USLP01000340.1 GCA_900555525.1 uncultured Eubacteriales bacterium | reverse complement strand
TATTTTATAGGAATACACGCCGTTACACCTTAAATCCACCGACAGCTTATAGTTCATAGACTCATCTATCGTTACCCTAAAGGGTACGGGTGAGGACGTACCGAATTTATTTCCTGTTATTTCCTTTGTGTTGAAATAATAAACCCTCTGATCCTTACCGGGTTCGCCGCCGAAAGTAAAACGCTTGCCTACCTGCGCAAAGCTTTGCTTAATCGTTTCTCCCAGGCTGCCGCAGAAAATGCTCGGCTCGGTTGAATTGTCATAGACAAACTCCCCTGCCTCGGCGCAAAATTCAACAATTTTGCCCGATTCCACGATAATCATGCTCTGACCTTCGTTTATCGAAATGATTGAACCGTTTGAAATAATATTGTCGTCTCCCTTTTTGTTGGAGCTTCTTTTTCCTACTCTTTTTTCACCTTTTGCAATAAGTATGTCGGAATCCAAGCTGTCGCAGTAGAAGAACTCCTTCCATTGGTCTGCCAAAACTCCGCCCAGCGCACCTGCGCCTGCTCTTAATAATCCCATATTTTTTTATTCCTTTCAAATATTTATTTTAGTAGCTTCCTCCGATTCCTCCGTGCGTTCTGCCCGAAGAAGATGTGTGCGAATCGGAATCGTCCGATTGCGGAATCGGCGTTTTTGTAACTGTGCTGTAAAGATATATGTCGTTTGACTGTGTGAGATGTATACTTCCGTCAGTCATGTAGCTGTCGGCATAATTCCGTTTTACCGCCGTTTTCATTTTCGATTGCTTTATAAGCATCATTATAAACGCAATTATAAGCGGCAAAATAAGCGCGCATATCAAAACGAATACGGTGTATTCGCTGTCCGAAACGTCGGAAATATCCTCGTTTTCGTAGTAGCTGTAGTCCTCGCCCGAATTCGCGGAACTTTCCAAAAATTTATCAGCATAGTCGGCATACACCGTGAATGCGCCGTAGTAGTCATTCTTTTTCAGATACGGCAAAATTGCGCTTTCTATTTCTTCAAGCCTGGAGTCGGAAAAATATCCCCGTGCCGTTGAATATGTGGAAAAATGATAATTTCTCGGCTCGCGCGAAACATATAATATTACACCGCTGTTTGTAATGCTGTCTCCGTATCCGTTGTAATCGAATATATCGTCCGCCGTCTCCTCTGCGCTGTCTCCGCTCATTTTATCCTCCGTATATACCGCAACGTCAACCTCGTATGCTGTGCGTATAATTTCAAGCTTGTTTTCGAGCGTTTCAACCTGCTGTTCCGTCAAAAAGCCTGCATTGTCCGTTACGGCAGGGGGTTTAAATTCCGCAAGGGCAGGGACGGCGAGCATGAAAACAATCAGAGCTGTTATAATAAAAGAGTATATTTTTTTCATATTTCTTACCTCCCTGAATTTCAACTTAACAAAAACCATGCAACAAGCGCCGAAATAACATACCATATTCCTGCGATTTTAGCAAAATATTTCCATTTTTTACTCTTATCGATAGGATATGAACCGACAACCTTTTTCGTCTGCCCGTTTATGGCGAAATGATAGTTTTCGCCTTTGTATTTGATATTAAGCATCCAAACGGGCAAAAGCGCATAGCGCACCTTGCTGTCCGTAAAATTAATGCTCGTGTTTTCGGGAATAACGGAGGAATATCCGTCCGTTGTGCGTGAAAATGCCGAAACGGTCGAATTTTTGACACGTTCGTTTGCCCGAATCGAACATTCGTCCGCCGAAACGTCATATTTATCGGCAAGAAAGCCCGAAAGATATGCGGGATTAAACTCCACGGCGTCATTGTAGTCGAACGGCTCTACCGCCTCGGTGGAGGGATCGTCAGCTTTTTTTGAACCGTCTGCGGGAAGATTTGAGAAGCCTATGCTTCCGCTTCGCAAAAGTCTGTAATAATCGGTTTTTGTGTAGTTATATTCCGAATCGCGCCATGTGAATACCGTCTGCGCACTGTATGTAATATTCGCATTGCAGCTGCAGTCAAACAGCCAATACGGAACGTATACGCCCGCCATTTCTTCTATACGCTTTTTGTTTTTAAATTCGTCGGGCAGAAACGGAGCGTTTTTGAAATCGTTTTCAAATGCTTCTATTGCCGATTTTTTATCGGTTTTGAAAGGTATTATGCAGTCGGGACGAAGCGTTCCCGAAAATTGCTCCTTTATGACGGCGGAATTTCCGCAGTAGGGGCATACCGTCGAGCCGAGCGTGCTGTCGCCCGTTATCTGCGCACCGCATGAGGGGCAGGTGTAGTTTGATAAATCAATCTGCGAATTATCCTCATATGTGCGTGCTTCATAATGCTGCCAGTCGTATTTTGACGACGCCTGCGACAGGCTTTCCGCATCGTCAAGCTGTTTCAGCGTTTCGACGGAAAAATCGTTTCCGCAGGAATTGCAGTGCATATGTTGGCGTTCTCCGTTGTATGAA
>USLP01000339.1 GCA_900555525.1 uncultured Eubacteriales bacterium | reverse complement strand
CCGAAACGGATATAGGCGATGTATTTTCTGATATGAAAACACACTGGGCTAAAAAATATGTTGCAGACTTATACAAAAAGGGACTTATAAACGGACGCGGCGACGGCTATTGCCCCGAAGATAAGGTTACGCGTGCGGAATGGGTAACGATGATGCTCCGTTCTGCAGGAAAGAGCGGACAGGGAAGCTATAACAATTGCTTTACTGATGTAAATGCCGGAGATTGGTATGCTAAGGACATTCAAACTGCATTCACACTTGGAATTATAAAAGGCAGCGATAACGGTTTTATGCCGAATGAAAACATAACAAGAGAACAGATGGCGAAAATTGCAATTGATACATATGAGCTTGTAAAAGGTGAAATAAACGAAAAATCCGATTTAAACAAATTCACCGACAGCGAAAACGTCAGCGAATGGGCGGTAAGCTATATGGAAAAAGCTATTAAATTAGGAATTATAAACGGAATGAGCGATAACAGCTTATCGCCGAAAAGCACAGCTACAAGAGCTGAAGCGGCGGCAGTATTAAGCAGAGTTTATAATTTAATACAATCTAACTGATTTTAGAGGAGGAACTGTTTAATGAAAAAATTTATATCAATACTTGCGATTTTTACTATGCTTTTTTCTTTGGGATTAACGGCAATTGCAAGCGATGAAACCGATGAAACCGAACTGACACAGGCTGATAAGTATGCGGCTGATAAAATAGGATTATTGTCAAATTTAGAAATATTTGAATACGAATACGATGTTTGGGATTCTGTTTCAAGAGCTGAATATGCACTTATCCTTGCAAAATTGTTAACCCTTGATAAAACGCTTTCCGAAGAAGTAACTTCTGCTTACAGCGATGTTGAGGATGATGATTCGTATGCTCCCGCTATAAATTGCTTAAAAGAGCTGGGAATTATGAACGGTAAAACCGCGACGGAATTTTATCCCGAAGATGAGCTTACGCTGGACGAAGCTGCGGCAGGTTTGATTCGCTTGCTGGGATATGAACAGGTTGCACGGGCAAAAGGCGGATATGCGGGCGGATATAAAAGAACTGCTATTGACCTTGGCGCTATGAACGGCGTAACAGCCGATATGTATGAAGAATATATTTCAGCAGGCGCTGTTGCAATTATGATTTGCAATTTGCTTGACACACCTATAGTAAACAATTTTGTTCTTGAAAACACCGATATAAGTGTTGGAGCAAATACAACAGTAACAATTGCAAAAGACTATCTTAACCTTTTAAGCGACAAAGGTAAAGTTAATTCTTATGATATAATTGATCTTTACGGAAAAAGAGACCAAGCTTTGGAATTGGAATATGTGGAAATCAACGGAACAAAGTTTGAATATATGTATGATGCAATACCGGAATTTTTAGGCTATGATGTTACTTATTATTACAAAGAGAATAAGGGCGATGTTCCCACTTTGGTATATGCCTCTAAAAATTCGTCCGCAAAAGAAATTACAGTATATTCCGATGAAATTTCTGCGGCTTCGTCTTCTCATATCGAGTATAAGGATTCTAAAAATAAAAGAAAAACGTATAAGCTTCAGAACCCAATCGTTTTGTACAACGGATATGCCGTACCGAAAATGGAAGAATCGTATGTTCCGAAGAACGGTTATATCAAAATGATTTCAAATAACGGCAGCAGTTATGATGTTTTGATGATATTTGATTATGAATCGTTCGTTGTAAAATCCAATCTTGAAGGAATTGTCGGTTTCCAATACGGCGCAATGCTTAACGGCGAAAATTCCGTTGACCTTTCGGGCGAGAAGATAATGGCGTCTGTAAGAAAAGACGGAGAAATCGTCGGTTACGATGCAATAAGCAAAGGACAGGCAATATCAATTGCTTACAATCCCAATGTAGGTTATTTTGCTGAATTAAGCGGAAACACTGTGGACGGTGTAGTTGATTCTTCAAAAGAGGATCCCGATTACACACTTGAAATTAGCGGAAATGAATACAAGGTGAATCCTTCGTTCTTAAATTTGATTAATAACGGAGCAGTCGGTACAAGTCCTGTACAAGTTGGCAAAAAACATAGTTTTATTATCGATTTTCTTGGGAAAATTGTTGGAATGACAGAGGTTGAAAGCGTTGTTCATTACGGTTATATAAAAGGAATAAAGCGTACGGATAAGCTTTCCGACGAGATTCTTGCAAGAATTTTCTCTAAAGAGTCGGAGGGCTGGAAAGACTATTCCTTTGACCCAAAATGCAAATTGAACGGCAAAAAAGCTACGACGGATGAAATTGTAACCGCAGTAAAAGACTATATTGCCGCAATGGCGGCAAAGACCGTGCCAAATGCGGACGGCTCGTACAGCGACGACAGCTACTATACGCCTATAGTTAAATTCAAAGTTTCGAGTGATGGATTAATCACAAATATTGTTACGGATTATATTG
>USLP01000338.1 GCA_900555525.1 uncultured Eubacteriales bacterium | reverse complement strand
TTTTTGTGTCTGTATTCCAAAAGCGGAGACCACAAATCGCCGCCGTCGTTAAAGTCGCCGTAGGAGCTTTCCAAAATCACTTTGTAATCACCGCTTACGGGCTTTTCAAACGCGCTGTGAATAAACGGGTCGGGACCTTCCTCAAATACCGCCTCGTTCCAGTATGTCAAATCGTCATCGCTTAAGCCTTTTAAAATCGGGTGGCTGTAGTCGCTCGCCTGCGCTCTTAAAAAGTCTTTCTTTATAACGGTCATTTCACCCGGTGCATATGAGAACTGCTCGAACAGAAGAACGCTTCCGCCGTCATTGAAATATTTACGCAATGCGTCGTCTTCGCTCTTTGACGGAGTTTTTATGTTGCTTCCTACAATAAGCAGTTTTGTGTCATTTCCAAGCTCGGAAAAGCTTTCGATTTTTATGAGGTTCGGCACAAGTGCGCCAACCTTTTTCATATCGCAGTCATTTCCGTACCAATAAGCCTTATTTTGCGTAACAGGCTCTGTTTTAAGGCTGTGGGGATATACCGAAAAATCTTTTTCGTATGTATAAATATGCTGTTTATCGTGATATATCGCCGCCGAGAAATGTATGCTCTCTCTTTTTGAAACCATAGGCGGTGCAAACGTTATTTTCTTTGAATAAAATTCGCCGGCTTTTCCTCTGAATGAAAAATCGGTTGAGAAAATATTTTCACCGTTATATGTAACGTTTACGTCTACTTTTACGTCTCTGTCGGAAAGCGTATCGTTGAATACGTTAAGAGTTTTCGTTATATCTTCATCATCGTAAAAGCTGTGGTTATATTCCGAAAGTATAATCGTTACGGGGCGCATACCCTCCGTTGCATATTTGCAGGTTGAGTTCGGCATATAATACGGATAATCTTTAAGACGTCCGTTATTTATGGTTAAGCTGTATTTCTTTATAAGCTTGGGGTGTACTCCGAAATCGGTTACATCGCCGTTGTTTTCGTATGGAATATCATGGTCGGGCATGGGGAGCGCAAAATAATGCGCAAAGTTAAAGCTTGAAATACCCGATACCTGCTGCAATCTTGCGTATTCCATGAAAATCTGCTCTTTTACGGATATACCGTCCGCACAGTAATCGCTGTCCTGATATGTTTTTAAGCCGAGGTACATACTGCTGTTTTGAGGGCATATATACCAAAGTCCGCCATGCTCGCCTATTGTGAGCGGATGAAGTCTGTCCCATTGATTTATAGTGCCGTCTATATTATAATGCAGGCTGGCAACCTCCGTATGCTCCTTATCGATAAGTCTGTTGTCGCCGTCAAGCGAAACAAGACGTTTTTGTGGGTCGTTTTTATGGAAAATTTCCATAAGTTCGGGAACGTGCTTTTTATATTCGTCTCTGCCGTCAACCCATCTCATTTCGTTCTGCAAGCTCCATATAACAACGCTGGGGTGATTTTTGTCTCTTTTTACAAAACGTTTTATGTGCTTGCGGCAATTTTCGATATATTCGGGGTGAGCGGCGTCCATGGACTTGCCCGAACCGTATATTGCCGTTTCGTCAACAATCAGAATACCCGTTTCGTCTGCCGCGTCAAGGTAATATTCGGGGTGCGGCTCGGCATGAAATCTTATACTGTTTGCACCGTGTTCCTTACAAAGTCTGCACCAATTGAGCGCATATTCCTTTGTCTGCTGACCTGCGCCCTGAAAGTGCCACGAGTCGCCTCTTAAATTAACGTGCACACCGTTTAATATAAAGTTCTGACCCTCCGCCCAAAATTCTCTGAATCCAAAGCGGACAGCCTTTGTATACAAAACGCCGCCGTCTTTTTTAAGTTGTATTTCCGCCGTATAAAGATACGGATTTTCGCAGTCCCAAAAAATTGCGTCCTTCCAGCTGTCGGAAAGCGTTATTTCGCCTTTTCCGCATGCGGTAACGGTTTTTACGGTTTTACCGTCTTTGTCTTTAATTTCGGCAATTGCTTCAAGCTCTTCCGTACTTCCGTCAACCGAAATATTTATATCTATTTTTTCTCTGCGCACGGACGGAACAATTTCGCAGTCGGAAATATACACGCTCGGTCTTGTGATAAGCATACAGTCCTGCCATATACCTCTCATAAGATAGCCGAACCAAGAGCCGACAAGAGCCGTTGATTTTTCCGCTCCCGACGGAATTTTCACTTTTTTCCAGGTTGAACAAAGAACATAAAACTCGTTTTCGTCCTTTACTTTATCGGTTATTTCTATTTCCAAGGGTAAATATCCCTCGTCCCAAACCGCAATTTTTTCACCGTTTAATATAACGTGTGTTTCCTGTCCCACAGCGTCAAATTTTATAAAAACTCTTTCGTTATCGTGCTTTTTATATGTAAAGCTTCTGTGGAGAATACCGCACATAGCGCGGCTCCACTCTTTAGGATAGTCAAAAACGTTCATCGGATAGAAATCGTATTTGTCGAT
>USLP01000337.1 GCA_900555525.1 uncultured Eubacteriales bacterium | reverse complement strand
CGGGGCCCTCCTCATGGTGCGAGCTTTCGGGCGGGATGCCCATATCCTCTAAGGTAAGGCAGATATCCCTGCGCACGTTTTCTCCTCTGTCCAGTGGGGAGACGTCCATATAGCCTGCCAGGTCCAACGGCTGGTTGGGATTCATGCCGTGCTCGTCCAGCTTAAAAAGATAAAATTCGCATTCGCTCCCGATTTTGCACGTGTAGCCCTCATCAGCCAAACGCTTCTGCGCCTTTTCTATAATATATCTCTGACTGCCCTCAAAAAAAGAACCGTCGGGGCGTTTGATGTCGCAGAACATTCTGACAACTCTTCCCTGAGACGGTCTCCATGGCAATATTGCAATTGTCGACGGGTCGGGAAAGAGAAGCAAATCCGAATGAGTAAGATCCGTAAATCCCGAAATTGCCGAAGCGTCAAAGCTTATGCCTTGCGTAAAAGCCTTTTCTACATGATGCGACATAACGGAAATGTTCTTCTGATTCCCCAAAACATCACAAAAAGCAAGACGTATAAATTTTACGTCATTCTCTTCTATAAACTTAACGATTTCCTTTTTTGTAAAATTATCCATACAAGTCAATCCTCTCTTACCAAATATTATAACATGATATTTGATTTTTTGCAATACCTAAAATATAAAAATTATAAATAAATATTCAAAATTTAATGGTAATAATGAATAAAAAACGCGAAAACCGAAATGCCCTCACGAACACACGGCAAGATTCACAATATTTTCAGCAACATTTGCAATGGTTATAATTATATTAATCTTGTATAATATAGGTATAAATTATACGGAGGATAAATTTATGGCAGAGGATAAATTTGCAAAAATTGCGGAGGGGTACAAGACGACGACCGACAGAGGCTTAAAGCCGCTTACGCCGCCCGTTTTACCGCAAAGAAATATAACGCTTGAAAGCGGAAGCAGGCACAGCTTTTCGCATTACAAAAAAATGGATACGAAAGAAGAACTTTATGCGGAGCTTAAAAAAATGCGTGAAGACTACAAGCCTTTCATGCAGAATTTTGCGCCCGAAACGAATGAAACGGAGGAACGCTTTGAGCTTAACGATTTTACCGTTTCTTTTGACGGGAAAGCGCCGCAGGAGATAAAAATTCCGCAGTACGGCGGACCCGAGGGCAATCACAGAGCAGTATACGAGACAAGCTTTACGCTTAATGAATTTTCGGGCAAGGCTGTTTATATAAGCTTTAAGGGCGCCGACTACATATGCGAGGTTTTCGTAAACGGTGAATTTGTCGGAAATCACGAGGGATTTTTTGCGCCGTTTGAGTTTGATATAACGGAATTTGCAAAATCGGGCGAAAACAAGCTTAAAATCGTACTCAAAAACGATTTTCGCATGGGCGACGGCGGAGACAAGATATATGCGGCGACAGGCTTGGGCTGGGACGGCGCATATGACGGCTGGCATCACTGCCCCGCAGGCTACGGACTTTACAACAAAATATTTATAGAAATACGCAATAAAAATCATATCACGGATATTTTTCCGCGTGTAAATTCGGGCGCAAGCGAAATATGGGTTGAATGTAACGGCGAAGATTACGGCGATGTGCCCGTTTCGTTTTCGGTGAGCTTATACGGAAAAAATTTCAAAGAAACGGTATTTGAGGATTTTGAATTTACGCCGTCAACTCTTATCGAAGCGGGCGTAGGCGACACGCTTACGGAAGCGCAGATGATAAAAGACGGAATTTTGGGAAACGGCGCGCCGTTATATTTGGGACACGGTTTCAACCGTTTTATTATCCCGATAAGCATAGAAAACCGTAAAATCTGGTCAAGCGAAACGCCTTGGCTGTATGAGGTTCATGTTGTCATGAAGGTAAACGGCGAAGTCGTTTCCGAAAAGGCACGCACGTTTGGTATACGTGATTTTTCGCAGGATTTGGACAGCAATCCGAAAGGAAAATTTTATCTTAACGGCGAAGAAATCCGTCTGCGCGGCGCAAACACGATGGGTTATGAACAACAGGACGTTTTAAGAGGTGATTTTGACCGTCTTATTGACGATATGCTTCTTGCAAAAATCTGCAACATGAATTTTCTGCGTCTGACGCAGCGGCCGGTGCAGGATGAGGTCTACGAATACTGCGACAAGCTCGGCCTTATGACGCAGACGGATCTTCCGCTGTTCGGCGTCATGCGCCGCTTCCGCGTCCCGGAGGGCATCCGGCAAGCGGAGGAACTGGCGCGCATGGTGCGTAAGCATCCGTGCAATGTCGTCGTCAGTTATATCAACGAGCCGTTTCCGAACGCCAACAACGAGCCGCACCGACATCTGATCCGTCCGGAACTGGAAAACTTCTTCACCTGCTGTGACCTTGTTGTGAAGTTCTCGAACCCCGATCAGGTCATCAAGCATGTGGACGGCGATTATGACCCGCCCACAGACGGGATACCGGATAA
>USLP01000336.1 GCA_900555525.1 uncultured Eubacteriales bacterium | reverse complement strand
CCACTTCACGTTGATGCCCACTGCCTCTCCTTCGATATCCAGGGAAGTGTCCTCGGTAATGACATATTCTCCCAACTGCGATGCTTTGTGAATTGAAACGGACAGAGGATCTGACACAATCTCTCGAACGTCGCGCTACGCCTTATATTCTTCGCGATAACCCACATGCGTCACATCAAGACCGATGTTGTATTTGGAAAAGATTTACAAATGAAAGGGAACATGCCGGATATTTCGCAAGTGGATTTTATTCAATCCTTGTGTTACATGTTCGGAATGTTCCCTATTATTAATCCGATCCCCAAGAAAGACGATGAGACAGGGAAAAGAACCGTCGAATTTGTATCGATCGATACTTTATTCAAAAATAAGGTGTCAAGGTATGTTTACGGAAAAAAGTTCAATGACTGGACGGATCGCCTCATTACCGACCCGAACGACATAGAAATATCCTTCTCGAAAGACGGGTATTATCAACGTAATTATTTACGTTATACGGAAGACGACACGGTAACGGGAGACTATGACGGATATTTCGATATTCCCGATAAATCGCTGGATAAAGAAGGCGATTTAACAGAACTTCCTTTTGCTGCCTCTGACGGAGATAAAATAATGATGTTCAGCGAAGAAAAAGACGATGACGGAAATACTACATATTCTTTTGAAGGCTTTGAACCCCGTATAATGAGTGTTATTAAACGGGACGACGGAAAATGCGGATTAACTTTTGACGGCTTGGACTTCAAAGCCCTTTTGTCGAAGTATTACAGCCAGCCGTTATATAGAGTTGGTGCAAGATATGTACTTGATTACCGTAACCGTCGAATTAAATGCTTTGGACTTGAAAAATATCGATTATACATATCCCGTCTATTTCAAGCAATTCGGACGGTATTTCGGGATAGTCGATATACAAGCTAATTCAGTTGATGATAATTGCGAGGTAACGTTAATGAGGCTTTCGGCGGGATAGTTCTTGATTCAGCATTTTAATGCGTTCCGATATGGGGCGCATTAATTTTTTTTGATATAAAATTTGTTTTACAAGAATATTGATATATTTTTGTGAAGATTAAAATTTTACTTATGAAAAAACATATACTTTTTTTATTCCTCATTGTTATTCCCAATATTATTATATCTCAAACAATCGGGAAAACTAATAGTGTAAAAGGGAATACGTATTACACGAAAAAATATGACCAGTCGAATGGAATCTATGATTATGTAAAAGAAAAATACATTTCTGCTTTTGAATATAAAAGAAGATATGGGGAAGCTTTCTATAAAGATGTAGTAAAATTATCGAAGGCTATGTCATACGCATCAAAAGAGACAAAAGAAAATTTTCAAAAAGCATTAAAACTTCGACAGATTTCCCGTGAAAAAAATAGAGAAGTTTATGATAAATTGAGGCAAAAAAATTTAAGGTATAAAACGTGGGGATCTGTATTATTATCTTTTTCTATGGCAACAGAAATAATAGTTCCTGTTTATCTGTATACGTTGAAATCAGGTGATCCCTTTACTGACGAAAAAAAGGAAGTTCCTAAGGTAAAAGCATTGACAATAACAAGTTGTGTCGCTGGGGCAGGTATCATAACAGGAGTATGTTTAATTGCCCGTTACAGAAGCCATAAAAAACAATATGACCCGGGATTTTGCCTTGCCAATGAATTGTATTTACAAGATTGTGGACTTGGTATTTCCCTGACAAAGAAATTTTAATTTATAACACACCCCGAGAGTTAAACAAAGGCTTTCGGGGATTTTTTATGCCATAAATAAAGCCCTTGATTTTGATTCGTTTGATACTACCTACCTGTTTTTGTCTTTATATAAAATAAACGGGAATAAATTTGGAAAATAGATAATTGTTCCTATCTTTGTGTCGTACTATTGGCTAACAAAGTGTATGTGCTTGCTTGATTGTGAAATCACGTGAGCACTTTTTTGTTTTTAAACGAGGTAAAAGAGAATTTATGAATGTGTATGAAGCAATGAGCAGCATAAGGCCGATGCTTGAGAAGTTGCAAAAATCAGGCGTCGACTTGTCGAATATAAAGAACATCGACATGTACGAAGAATACAGGGAGATGAGCAAGGACGGCGAGAAGAAGATGTATATCGTATCGTTTCTTGCGGAGAAATACAAGATGAGCGAGAAGTCTGTATCTCGTGCCATAAGAAGATTTTCCATGATATTATAAAAGGCTTTGAATTGTTATAGGTTTCAGGCGTGTCTGTGCGTGAGCATGGGCACGTTTTTTTTATGTCGATGAATGGACATTCAAGTGTCCCCCCTTTTTTCAGCGATTTTTTCCCGACCTCGTTTCGTCTGCCTACCTTTGAGAAAACGCACGAAACATGGCACGACTGAAAATATACGGAGACATTGTAGACAGCGAGGAAAAATCTTTCATGCAGATGTGGGGTATCGACAAC
>USLP01000335.1 GCA_900555525.1 uncultured Eubacteriales bacterium | reverse complement strand
GATTTTAAATACGGTTCACCGCTCACGGCAGCAGAGGATTTAACAACATTCAAATCCGTTGTTACGACTATTTCGGCGCAAAACGGCTTATACGCTTCCTTAAGACCGAAGCCGATTGTAAACAAAAGCGGAAACGGGCTTCATATAAATATGTCGCTTTATGAAAACGGAAAGAATATATTTTTAGATGAAAATGGCAAAATCAGCGAAAAGGCTTCTTGGTTTACGGCGGGAATAATGAACAGAATAAGAGAAATTACACTCTTTTTGAATCCTACAGCCGATTCCTACAAACGACTCGGCGAATTTAAAGCGCCTAAATATATTTCGTGGTCATACCAAAACAGATCGCAGCTTATAAGAATACCTGCGGCAAGCGGTCAAAACGGCAGAATGGAGCTTCGTTCTCCCGACCCGATGTGCAACCCGTTTATCGGATTTTCGCTTCTTATTGCGGCGGGCGCAGAGGGAATAAAAAATAAAGAACAGCTTCCCGAAAGCACGGACGCAAATCTTTACGACGGCAGCTGCGGCGGCTTGGAAACGCTTCCGATGAGTTTGGAGGAGGCTAAAAAAGAGGCGCGCGAGAGCAAGTTTGTGAATGATTTTCTTCCAAAGGGTGTGCTTGATTATATTTTGAGCGCAAATTAATTGCAGAATACAGATTAAGGGTGGTGATTTGTTTGGGCAGCGGTCTGGTGGTGTCCGTTTCCGAAAAAAGCGCGGAATTTTTGAAGGAAACCCTTTTGGAATGCGGAATTAATAATATAGCGGTTGCGCACAGCGGAAGCGACGCGCGCAGAAAAGTGTCGGAAACGGCTTACGATATAGTTCTTATAAATACTCCGCTCTCGGACGAATACGGAATAGAATTTAGCGCATGGGTAGGCGACAGCACAACGAGCGGAGTTGTGGCGCTTGTGAAAGCGGATATGTCGGAGGAGCTTTCGCATAAGGTGGAACAGCACGGCGTTTTCGTTGCGGCAAAGCCGATTAACAAGGGGCTTTTATCGGGAGCTGTAAAGCTTGTTTTGGCGTCGCACAGAAAAATACTTGACATGATGGATCAAAATGAAAAATTGAGGCTTAAGCTTGAAGAAATACGCCTTGTGGACAGGGCGAAATGCGCCCTCATAGAATATTCGGACATGACGGAGGCGATGGCGCACAAATACATAGAAAAGCAGGCGATGAACGAGCGAACCACAAGAAGCAAAATTGCAATGAGCATATTAAAAACATATGAATTATAAATAACGGCGAAAGGACAGGGAAGATATGCAGGATATTTATTTGATTTTAGAAAACGGTCTTACGTTTAAGGGGAAAAGCTTCGGAGCGTATAAAGAGACTGTTGGCGAGGTTGTTTTTACAACCGCAATGACGGGTTATCCCGAAACGCTTACAGACCCAAGCTATTTCGGGCAGATTATTGTTCAGACTTTTCCGCTTATAGGAAATTACGGTGTTATGACGGAGGACTTTGAAAGCGGAAAAATTTACGCGCGTGCGTATGTTGTTAGGGAAAAATGCGATTTTCCGTCAAACTTCCGCTGTGAAATGACGATAGATGAGTTTTTGAAGAAAGAGGGCATACCGGGAATTTACGGAATAGATACCCGCAGACTTACAAAGGCGGTACGTGAAAAGGGCGTTATGAACGGCAAAATTTCATTTACTCCCGATTTTGACGAAAGCATAAAGGACTATAAAATAATAGATTCCGTAAAGAGTACGACCTGCGAATCCGAAACATGCCTTAAAGCCGAAAACGCAAAAAAGAAGGTTGTCCTTTTCGATTTCGGAGCGAAGAAAAATATCGAGCGTGAGCTTCTGAAAAGAGGATGTGACGTTACGGTTGTGCCTGCGTATACCTCATTTGAACGCATAAAGGAGCTTAACCCCGACGGTATAATGCTTTCAAACGGTCCGGGCGACCCTGCGGAAAACACGGAAATTATAGAAAATCTCAAAAAAATATGCACGCTTTCAATTCCTACCTTCGGAATATGCCTCGGTCATCAGCTGCTTGCTCTTGCCAACGGAGCAAAGACGGAAAAGCTTAAATACGGACACCGAGGCGCAAATCAGCCTGTGGTGAACACCGAAACGAAGCGTGTGTACATATCGAGCCAAAACCACGGCTACCATGTTAAGTCGGAAACACTTTGCGAAAATGCCGTATTAACATATGTAAACGGAAACGACGGCTCGTGCGAGGGTATAAGATACAAAAATATCCCTGCATTTTCCGTACAGTTTCACCCCGAAGCCTGCGGCGGTCCTCAGGATACGGAATTTTTGTTTGACGAATTTGTAAAACTTATGGAGGTGAACGTCTGATGGCTTTAAGAGAAGATATAAAAAAGGTACTTGTTATAGGTTCGGGACCTATCGTTATAGGTCAGGCGGCGGAATTTGACTATGCGGGAACACAGGCTTGCAGAGCGCTTAAGGAGGACGGACTTGAAGTCGT
>USLP01000334.1 GCA_900555525.1 uncultured Eubacteriales bacterium | reverse complement strand
CGCCTGAACCGAATATTTGGCATACGTTTAAAATAAACATAAACTTTTTGGAAAAAAATTATAATGCATTCATAGATAACAATCAGGTACGTACGAATCAGCCGCTTTTGGATATGGATATAGACAGCATTGACCAGATTCAATTTGTACACGGAACAGGTTTTGTGCTTATAGACGACCTTAAGGTTACGGAGGAGGGCGGTATTGTAAAAAACTATACCAAGCTTTTGACAGACAAATATTATTATAATTCGCAGATACCGGGAATTTATAATGTGCCTATAGACACAACTCCCGAAGAATTTTTAAATAATATAACATTTGTAAAAGGCGCAATAACGGAAATTTACGAAAAAGACGGTATCTCACCGTATAAAAAAAGATTTCTGGAGGACTTTGCAATACTTCGTGTTCAGTCTCCCGATTATACGCAAAAATGGGATGTAACAATAAATATGCGACCATGGAAAGCCGGTATTTATACAATTAAAACAACATATGACTGCGCGGTGTTATTTGGTGAGTCATGCGATGTGTTATGGAAAAACGAACTTAATTATATCGATCCCGAAAATCCTAACGTTGCATGCTTTCAAAAGGACGGGGAACTGTATGTCCCTTTAAGGCGAATAGCAGAACTTTACGGAAAAAATGTCGGTTATAATTCGGAAACAAATACAGTAACGATAGAGGACAAGAAGGTTTTAAAACAAACGGAAATTGTGTCGGGAAGGACGTTTATAAAAGCTTCGGATATGGCAGAACTCATTGGAAAAAAACTGCTTATCAGCGATAACGAAATTGTCGTATTCGGTGAACCGAACGTAACAATAGACGATAAGAGCATGGCTGTATTTAAAGAAGAATTACTTATGAGAAAGAAAGGAGCAGAAAAATGAAAAAAAGTATTTTCAGTATAATTTTAGCGTTTATGCTCCTTTTTGGAACAAGCTTTTTGGTTTGTGCCGAAGATGATTGCATAACATATTATGTTTCACCCGACGGAAACGACCAAAACCAAGGCACAAAGGATTCTCCGCTTGCAACATTAAAAGGTGCAAAGGAAAAAATCAAATCGGACGGCGTTTTAAAAAAGAAAAAAATAGACGTTGTTTTTTCCGAAGGATATTATCGCTTTGATGATACGGTACAGTTTAACGCCAAAGATTCGGGTTCAAAAGAATTTCCGATAACCTATAAAGCACAGGACGGTGCAAAAGTTTACTTTGAGGGCGGCATGACATTAAATCCCAAAGACGCAAAAGAAGTTACGGATCTTGAAATACTTTCGAGGCTTCCCAAAAATGCAAAAGATAAAATCAAGGTTATTGACTTAAAAAAGTATGGAATAATGAGTATTCCCGACCAAATAAGGCAGGATCCGTATATTACCAATCAATATTCTCCGATGCGATTTTACATTGATGATAAGGAGGTCGTTCCGGCTCGTTATCCCAACGGTAAAGAATGGCTTCAAACGGGAAAAATCATCAATCCCGGTACGTATCATGATGCAGGTCGGCAGAGCTTCGACGGGATAGGGGGAACATTTCAATATAAAGATGATCATGTCGAAAATTGGAAAACCTACGATGATGTATGGTTGTACGGTCAATTTGCAGTTGCATGGGCGCCTAATTCAACACCTATTAAAAGCGTTGACAAGAAAAACAAAACAATAACTGCGCTTTACAATGCAGCATACCAGTATAGTGTAAACGCAAATTATTATTATTTTAATGTACTTGAAGAGCTTGATACAAAAGGCGAATACTATGCTGACAAAAAAACGTGTATGTTATATTTTTACGATTCGGGGATAACGGATAAAAGCTTTTTGTATCTGACTTATTCGGAAAAGCCGTTCATAAACTTTGAATACACGAAATATGTTCGGTTTGAAAATATTATTTTCCAAGGTACGAGAGGAACAGCGCTTACGTCGAGCAAATGCAGAGGATTAAGCTTACTGGGATGTACAATTCGTTTTATAGGAGTACAGGCAACTGACTTTAACGGCGGTTACGAATATATTGTCGATAACTGTTTAATTTACGAAACAGGCTGCGGAGGAGTATATGTTACAAGCGGAGATGAAAATCTGCTTTTAGCATCGGGAACGCGTATAACCAATAATCATATTTATAATTTTAGCCAGTGGAAACAAACGTATTCTTCAGCAGTAAGCGCCAAAGGTGTGTATGAGCTTGTCGCAAATAACGAATTTCACGGCGGAAATCATATGGCGGTCGCAACACAGACAGGAACAATAGTAGAATATAACGATATATATGACTTTTTGAACGCTACCGATGACGCGGGTGTCATATATAATTACTGCGACGGAATGGCGGTTGATATAAACATAAGATATAATCTTATACGCTCATCTGCTCCGAACGGCGTTTTGGCAGGAACCGGGTGCTGGGGAGTATATAATGACGGTTTCACCTCAAATACACGGATATACGGGAATATTTTTTATGATTTGGGATATGA
>USLP01000333.1 GCA_900555525.1 uncultured Eubacteriales bacterium | reverse complement strand
TTTTTTCCAACCGTAAGGAGCGCCTGTTCATAAACGTTTTTCAGTACCTCTTCTTTTGTTTTAAAGGGCGATTTTTTTGACACAAAGCTTGCAAAATCACTGTAAGAATAAGCCTTTTGCACATATTTGTAAAGCTGTGTTTCCTTTTCCTCCGTTACATCGTTATCTTCGTTAAATCCTATAATTTGATCATACTTTTCTATATTGTTCTTTAATTCCTCGGTATTTTTGCAGGAGCCGAACGAGCTTATGGCAATCGCCGAATACAGGTCAGCTTCAAATTTCCCGAATTCCGTACGCAATGCTTTTTTATTTGCTGAAGTACTGCAGTTTTCGGGAACATTATAAGTGTTTCCCATAATAATATCTACACAGTCAAGCTTTGCGCCTTCCGACAGACCTAAATATTCATTACTGTTTTGAAGAATATTCAAAGAATTGTTTAAAAGCGCTGCGATTTGTTCTTTGTCCTTCGCGCTCATATATTCGCTAAGAGATGTCATAAATTCAAATATACTCATCAAAGACGCATACTTATATGGAATATCCTTGTATATTCTCAATACATCGGAGGAAACGGTTACAATATACTCTCCGCCTTCTTTGCTGTCTGAAAACTTTATTGGTTCAAAATTAAATATCGCTTCGCCGTTTTCGATAACCGACCTTGCAGTTTTTATATCCACAATTTCATTGTTGTATTTAAGTATTGCGTTTAGAGGAATATTCCCCTTTACGCTGTTCAAGGTTCCCGAAACAATTAAAGAATTATCGCTGTTGTTAAAATCAAGCTTAATATCGATATTGTCCGCAGATGCAGTAATGATTCCCAAGGAAAGCATTATAACGCACACCGTAAATATACAGAAAAATTTTTTAATCACTTTCATTTCATCATTCTCCTTAATTGTTTATTATAATTATGTCGTCAACCTTTGAATAAATATATAAAACTATAATTTCATCGCCTACCGCAACAGAATCCGAACCAACGTTTGCAAGCGTGGTATATGTGCCTCCGTTATTTTTTATCCTTGACGTCTTCACGCTTGCAGTCGCTATATAAGACTGCTCTGTGCTGTTTTTTTCGTTTATCACCAGATAATCGCCGTCACGAGCCGCAACTGTTCCTCTTATACAGTTGAAATCCTGTCCTCCGTAACCCCAGAAGCCTGTTGTTCCCAGAACGGCATTCACACCGTTTTTGCTTGCGCTGCCATCCGCAAAATATATAACTTCACAGCTTACTATTTCAGAATTGTAAAGCTTATACGCAAATATATCCCCCTCGGCAAGTTCGTTAATTGTCTTTTTTGCATTTGCATTTTGGTCATACCAGGCTTCGTTTATATCATAAGAAACATATTTTCCGTTTACATATCCCCCAATATAATCGACAACATCTCCGTCGGCATTTACCCTTTTGCTTTTCTGTTCAAATATCATTATATCGTCATTATACTGTATTTGTCTACCCTTCCATACAACCAAAGATGCAATTTGCGTAGATGGATCCATATTATAAACGTCTATGCTTGATGTCTGATTATTAGGAAGCCAATCGGTATTCTTATCGCAGGTTATCAGCTCATCAACGCCGATTGACCATTTTATAAACATTTTTGAATTATTGGGAATTATATATTTCGTTCTTCCTCCCGAAACATAATTTATTCTGTTATAATACGTACCGCTCACAACGGTATTATTTAATTTTCTTAATTTATCGTTTGCGCCGCCCTTGACTGTAATATATGTATCTATAAGCGTCAGTTTTCCGTCTTCATCTTTTTTATAACATATAAGAGTGTCTTTTTCAAGAAGCGACATCTTATCCATGAATTTTTCAGGCTCTGTATATCGCTCTCCGTCTATAATAACCCTGTCTTCCCACGTAAGAATTTCTTCTTTGCTCGAGTCGTTATAAATCTTTACCATACCGCCTTTTTCGAAGTTTTTATCCTTACTCTTGTAATCGACAAAATAACCTACCGAAAGCTCACTGTCTTCGGGTGTGAATTTTACGATTTCCCCAAAAGAATTTAGATAAAATACTCCGCTCTGACCTGCTGTAATATTAAGATTTGCCTCTGACGCAACTTTACATTTTGTATTATCTATGTAATAATCGTCATTATCTATCTCCGTAACAAGTCCTCTTATTTCGTTATTGCTTTTAACAAAGCTTAACAGTTTTTCACCTGTTTTATTTTTGCTTTCGTATACCAATACAACATCTCCGCTGTTAAATTCTCGCATTAAACAGCTCATATTTTCGCTGAATATAGCATACTTTGTATTATTGGTAAAATCGTATTTTTTACTTGTATCCAATCTATCCGAAATTCTTGTATCGCTTTTTGCGTCTATTACTATATTTTCATATTCATCAAATATTATTACGTCATTGCCTTTCTTATTTTTTATTAATCGTATCGTGCCTTTATACGGTCTTTTGGAAAGCTCCTCGGAAAAATCAAAATCAACCGCTTTACCGTTATAT
>USLP01000332.1 GCA_900555525.1 uncultured Eubacteriales bacterium | reverse complement strand
AGCCATAACAAGCCAGAGGTGGTTATCGGAATGTATTCTCGTTACAGGCTCCCAGCCTTCTGTCGGGAAGCAGTAATGATTGCAGTGTCCGTCGTTATACTGCTGTGTGAATAAAAGATTAAGCTTATCCTTTGCACGGCGTGTATCAAACGGAATCATGGAGAGAATATCCTGCGCCGTATCTCTTACGCCGACGCCTCTGAATGTTCCCGTTGCATAATACGAGATATTTCTCGAAAATTGGAAGTTTCTTTCCGCCTGATACGGATTCCAGATGTTTATCATCGTTTCCGCATCTTTATCGGGAACGGTACAACTGAATTTTGACAAATGGTTATCCCAATGCTCCTTAAGAAGCTTAAAGGATTCCGAAACGAAGCTTGCTTCACGGCAATGCGCAACGGATTTTCTTATATCGTCCTCCGTCATAGCCGTTCCCAAAAAGATATTAAATTCTTTTTCTTCGCCCGCTTTCAAATCAAGCTCGATTTCAAGCGCAAAGCAAGGGTCGCCGCCGTAAAGCGTTGAATTTGTGCAATGTCCGCTTTCAACGTTGCAGGGATTTTCTTCGCTTCTGTATGAGCCGACAAACTCGTCTCTGTCGCAGTCATAGCCCGAAATTTTCACGTCAGACGCAAAATATACAAGCGGAGTTTCGTCAGGCTTCGGCTGCATTTCAACGCCGTATTTATAAACAAGAACATCGTCCAAGGCATATGCCGAAAGCTGATGCTTGTTGTAGCACTGCCACTGGAGCTCTCTCATAAATTCCATCATACCAAGCTCAACATACGGGAAAATCTTTATTTTCTTGTCCGTTTCGCTCTTAACCTTCATATTCCAGATAAGGCAGTTTTCCAAAGGTCCCACAAAGTAAGTCGTCTGCGCGCTTACTCCGTTTTTCGACGCCTCAAAACGGGTATATCCCATACCGTGTGTAGCCTGCCAGCTTTCGGGCTTATCCTTGCAGGGCTCGTTTGTGGGGCACCAGTAGGAATCGCCGTCTTTTATATATGTATAAAATCCGCTTCTGTCGGTAGGCAAATGGAAAAATCTGTAGTGGTTTATTCTCCATATCTGCGGTGATTTATAGAAAGCGACGCCGCCGCCCGCCTGCGAAATCATCGTATGGAAGGTTCCGTTTGAAAGATAATTCATCCACGGTGTGGGAAAATTATACTTTTGGAAGCTTATTTCTTTTTTGTCATTGTTAAATTTGTAATTTTTGTTCATGATATATTTCCTTTCTTATTATTTATTATTTCGGGTCAACCTCATCGGTTGTAACTCTGTAAAGCAAATTGTCAGCACACGTTCCGTCGGGATTTTTGAATACCGCTCTGAATGTGAAATCCTCATCTCCGACATTTACGAGCATGAAAAATCTGTTTATACCGCTCTTTAAAGTAACCGTATCTCCGGAAATCTGCTCGCCGTTTATATAAAGCTTATACGGGCTGTTTGAAATAAGGTCAAGCTTATATTCTCTTTCGTCGGGCGATTCTGTTTCAAACGGGCGGTTAAGATTATGAACAAACGTTGTTACGAACATGGTTTTGTTCTTCGTGTTGTTCGTTTTCATAAAGCCGTCAACGGGGTCTCTCTCCCATTTCTTCATCCAGCCGTAAAGCCCCTCGCCGAGGTTATTAAGGCTAAATTTGGGGTCGGAATAATATTCAAGCGCTCTGTCGTAATCCTGATACGGAAGATACGGAAGCGACATAATCATTTCTATTGCATTCTTCGCTTCGGCTTTTACATATTCTATTTTATTTTCCTTAAACTCACAGCCGAGATTTGAAAGAAGATTCGTATACATTCTAACGCTCTTGTCATATTCGGGCTCTGCCGCAAAACGGCAGATATAAACGTTATCCTTTTTAACGTAATATGCTTCGCTCGCCTGTGCGTTTATTTTATTAAATTCAACGAGAGCTCTCTTTTGAAGCTCCGCTGTCCAGCCGTTTATAAACAAATCATACCAAATGTTGCCTTCTATGCTTTCCATAAGCGTCTGCGCTCCCTCGCATTTTACGGCATCAAACGCAATCGGACGGTTTTTCGTTTCTCTCGGCGACATTCCGGGCTTGTCATAGCCGAACATATCTACTATGGAAACGGTTTTCATTTCGTCAAAATTATAATCGGCTTTAAGCTCATAGGTCGGTCTTTCCCAAGTTTTCGCATTTATACCGAGCATACACGAAAGCTTTTCGCCGTCTTTCGCGTCTTCGGGGAGAACAAAAATTCTGCCTTTTTCTCCCTTTAGCTTATCGGCGCAGTCCGCACTTGCGATAATAAGGTCATAGTCCTTGCCGTTTTCGTATTCTTCATATGAAACGCCCAAGGTATCGAGGAATTTCTTATGCTTATCCGTAACAGCCGCCGCTGTGCGGTTATTTTTAGTCTGCATTTCTTTTGTTATGTATTCTATCATGTTTCTTGCAAGAACTGCCGCCTGCGGAGTTTTGTTAAACATTTTCATAACGTCAAGCTGAGAGCCGA
>USLP01000331.1 GCA_900555525.1 uncultured Eubacteriales bacterium | reverse complement strand
CGCCGAGTGCGATTCAAAATCCGCCGATACGGAATTTTCGTACGCTTGGGAAAAGGCGGACGAAAAAAACGCCACGTTTTTGCCGATTGAAAATATGAATACAAAAAGCATCACAATTCCGAAGGACTGCGTGGGTAAATATATAAGAGTAAATGTGAGTGCAAAAAATAAGGACGGACAATTTTCGTCATTTTCGCAGAGCGAGCCTATAGGCGCAGTTTTAATGGCAAAGCCCTCCGCTCCGTATGCGTACGGAATAAAAATGACGGGCAATGCTTATACGAACGAAACGGTTGAATTTACATATATGTACGATGATGTAAACGACGATGCGGAGGATAATTCCTTATATGAAATAATCGTTTCAAAAAATAAGGATATGTCGGGAGAAACGGTTGTAAAAAACGGTACGGCTATGGCGAATGATAAAATAACATATACCGTAACGTCAAACGATGCGGATAAATATATTTCGCTTCGTGTTACGCCCGTAAGCGTAATCGAGCCGAAAACAGGCATACCCGTAATGGGTGAGAGCGTATTCGTACGCGATATTCCGAGAGCGGAGAATGTGCAGGTGCAAAAGAGCGCAGACGGCAGGAGCATTGTCGGAAGCTATACATATTCGCATAAAAACGGAGACGGCGAGAAAAATTCCGTTTATAAATGGTACAGAGCGGATTTGAAAAACGGCAATTTTGAAGAAATTGCAAATGCCGCGGGAAAAAGCTATCGGCTTACATCGTCCGACTACGGAAAATATTTCAAATTTGAGGTTACTCCCAAATGCGAAAATGAACCAAGCACGGGAAAAACCGTTTTGAGCGAAGCTTTACATATAGCGAAAAAAAGCGATTCGTCATCAGGCGGCGGCTCATCTTCGGGCGGTAGCGGCGGAGGCGGATATATCAATAAGGATATCACCGTCGGCACGGACACGAAAAAAGATGATGATACAAAAGCTGAAAACAAAGAAATATTTTCCGATATAAAAAACCACTGGGCAAAGGACAGTATAGAAAGCTTATATAAGCTCGGAGTTATCAAAGGAACGGGCGAGGATAAATTTGAACCCGAAAGAGCGGTAACAAAAGCCGAGCTTACAGCCGTTTTGGTACGCACCTTTGATATATCGGGCGAAAAAGAATTTGGACTTACGGACATAAGCGAAAACGATTGGTTTTACAATGAAGTGGTAAATGCGGCAAAGTCGGGAATAATTTCGGGCTATAACGGAAAATTCTTTCCGAATGACAGCGTAACGAGAGAACAGGCGGCGAAAATCATTGCCGAAATTTATTACATGAAAAAGCCGCCGCTTACATATTCCGCTCCCGATGCGGATTTTAAGGATATAGATTCAGTTTCCGTATGGGCGAAGGATTATGTAAACGCCTGCGTCAAGTACGAACTTATGAACGGAATGACAAGCGAATATTTTGCGCCGTCGGAAAATATAACCCGTGCGCAGATGGCGGCGCTTGTAAAACGCTTGACAGATAAGATTTTAGCGGAGGATTAGCATGAAAAAATTCATATCACTTTTTTGCGCCGTTTTGATTGCGGTATCGTGTGCATTTACCGCGTCTTCTTCCGAAACGGCGCAGGACAGCTATACAATTGATTATAAATACAGAGTTCTTTCGTACCTTGATATAATAAAGGATAATGAAATAACCTCCGATTCGGTGAGCAGAGGAGCGTTTACCGTTTGGACAATGCGTATGCTTGGTTATGAAAACGAAGCGCAGAATTATTCGGGCGAAATCCGTTTTGTTGACGTTCCCATGAGCCATTATGCGGGAGCATATATAAATACCGCAAGCAAATACGGCTTTGTGAGCGGCGTCGGAAACGGCAAATTCCGTCCCGAAGAAAAAATCAGAACGGCAGAAGCAATTTCTATAGTATTAAATGCGGCAGGCTGGCAGGAGTATACCGTGCATAAGGGCAAATATCCGTATTCGTATTTAAGCGTTGCAAGAGAATTAAAGCTTACGGACGGAATAAAAGCCGATTCTGAATATATGAGCGTGTCGGATATTATGACGCTGCTTTATAATTCGCTTTCGCTTCATTATCTCGAAGCTTCGGAGTTCGGTAGCGGTTCTTATACGCTTTCGTCCAAAAAATCGGATACCGTGCTTATGCGGCTCAAAAATTCCGAGCTTTATGAGGGAACGGCGGATAAATATACATCTCTAACCTCCGATATGGGTACGGGCGACAGCGGAATGATGGAAATATCGGGAATAGTTTATTATACCGATATGCCGGTAAAAAATCTTCTTGCAAAAAATGTTGTATATATAATAAACAAAAACGAAAAAACAAAGCTTTCCTTCGTAACCGAAAAGGAAAACAAAAACACGGTGAAAATTGCGTCCGAGGATTTTGACGAAATCAAAAACAGCACGTTTTACTGCTATAAAAACGGTGCAAGAAAAGCTTTTTCCTTAAAAAACGGTATTCCCGTTATCGAAAACGGAGTTTTTAAGGGTCTATACGGAACGTCCGCA
>USLP01000330.1 GCA_900555525.1 uncultured Eubacteriales bacterium | reverse complement strand
CAGCCGCCCCGTTTTTTTGCGGGACGGCTGTTTTTTTATATTTGCAAATTTTCAAAATATACAAATTTTCATTTTGGTGATTCTTAAAAATTTGTATACTTTTTTATATAAAACTATTGACAAATTATTAAGTTTGTGTTATACTTATTATAATCCAAGGCGAAAGGAGCGTGGGATAAAATGAAAAAATCCGTGTATTCTCTTGTATTATCGGACGAAGTTGTGAAAGAAGCTGATAACCTTGCATACAAACTTAATAAAAATCGTTCGGGCATAATAAACGAGATTTTGGCGGAATATTTATCACTCACAACTCCGGAGGTGAGAATTAAGCAAATACTCAAAAGCCTGGAGGATTCAATCAAGCTTTTTCCCGAATTTAAAATTCAGCCTGCGGCGGCGGATTCGGTGTTTATAGTAAAAAGCGCACTTCGGTATAAATATAACCCCGTTATAAAATATAACGTTGCGCTTTTCAAAAACAACCGACACTGCTTCGGAAGCATAAAAGCAGGGATACGCACGCAAAACGGCGAGCTTATATCGGCTATGAACGACTTTTTTAAGCTGTTTTCCGAAACGGAAAAAAGGCTTCTCGACTTTCACGGTCAGAAGCTTCATGAGTTTTCAAACGGCTATCTTTTAAGAAAATTTTTAATAGGAGCCGATGATGAAAATGCTGATGAAGTTATAGGAAAAAGCGTGAGCGCTTATATAGATAATCTCGATTCCATGACGAAGCGTTATTTTGACTGTATCTTAAACGGGGTATCACCTCGGGCGGATATGGTAAAAATGTATGAGAATTATCTTAAGCACGCAGATGTGATATTATAAAGGAGGTATGCGTGAAATCTCTTTTCACGCAAATGCTTCAATTTACAGTATCCGTGTGATTTCTTGCAGAAACACACATGGTTAAAAAATCCCTTGTCATTCCTTGCCCTGCCGATAAGGGAAATTTAATTAATATTTGTGCCGATGCAGGGCGGCGGAAGGGGGATTTTTTATGAACATTCAAAAATTCACTCAAAAATCAATGGAAGCGATAAACGAGGCAAAAAGCCTGTCGCTTGAATACGGCAACCCCGCAATCGAAGAAGCGCATCTTCTTTTTGCGCTTATTAATGACGAAAGCGGTCTTGTACCTCAGCTTTTTATAAAAATGGGCTGTGATGTTGCGGGCATAAAGAGAGAAACGCTAAAAGCTATCGAGGCTCTTCCGAAACTCGGCAACAAAAACGATAACAATTTATATATTTCAAATACCTTGGAATTGTCCTTGAATCAAGCCGAAAAAACGGCGGCTTCCATGAAGGACGAGTACGTGTCCGTTGAGCATATCGTTCTCGGCATGATAGAAAAGAAATCAGACTTTACGAAAAAGCTTTTTACAAAATATAACGTAACGAAAGCAAAGTTTTTGGAGGCTTTGCAGACTGTAAGAGGAAATTCGAGAGTTACCTCGGATAACCCCGAAGATACGTATGACGTACTCAAAAAATACGGCAGCGACCTTGTGGAGCTTGCACGTATGAATAAGCTTGACCCCGTAATCGGCAGAGATAACGAAATTCGTAACGTAATACGTATTTTGTCCCGTAAGACGAAAAACAACCCTGTTTTAATCGGTGAACCGGGCGTCGGAAAAACGGCTATAGCCGAAGGGCTTGCGCTTCGTATCGTAAAGGGGGACGTACCCGCGGGTCTTAAAGAAAAGACAATATTTTCGCTCGATATGGGCGCTCTTATCGCAGGCGCAAAATTCAGAGGCGAATTTGAGGAACGTCTGAAATCGGTTGTTAACGAGGTGTTAGCTTCAGAAGGTGAAATTATTCTGTTTATCGATGAGATTCACACGTTGGTGGGTGCCGGTAAATCGGATGGAGCTATGGACGCGGCGAATATTTTGAAGCCGGCTTTGGCTCGTGGGGACTTGAGGGCTATCGGAGCGACGACGTTGAATGAATACCAAAAGTATTTTGAACAGGATAAGGCTTTGGAACGTCGGTTCCAGAAAGTGATGATTGACGAGCCGGACGTGATGAGCGCCATCAGTATCATGCGTGGATTGAAGGAACGTTACGAGAATCATCACAAAGTGCGTATCACGGATGATGCCATCATTGCATCCGTGGAGTTGTCCCACAGGTATATTTCCGATCGTTTCCTGCCGGATAAGGCTATCGACTTGGTAGATGAGGCGGCTGCCCGTCTGCGTTTGGAGATGAACTCCGTGCCGGAGGAGATTGATGAATTGGATCGTAAGATCAAACAACTGGAGATCGAGAAAGAGGCGATCAAACGGGAAGGAAAGAGCAAGAAGTTGGATGAGATTCAAAAAGAATTGGCTGATTTGAACCAAGAACGCACGAAATTACGTGCCCAATGGGAATCTGAACGTTCTTTGATTGATGAGATCCAAAAAGATAAAGATGCGATAGAACAGTATAAGTTTGAGGCAGACCGGGCCGAACGGGAAGGTGATTACGGAAAGGTAGCCGAGATTCGTTACGGTAAGATCAAAGAAGCCGAG
>USLP01000329.1 GCA_900555525.1 uncultured Eubacteriales bacterium | reverse complement strand
AAGATTAATGCTTTGGGCGGAAAGACTGAGGTGATTTAATATGTTTCGCATATTAAAAGACGCATGGAATATTCCGGATTTGAAAAAGAGAATTCTTTATACAATAATGCTTCTCGTTGTGTTCAGATTCGGTGCGCATATCCCCGTTCCTTTTGTAAACAGAGAGCTTTTGGACGCATTCTTCGGCGGAAACAATAATTCGCTTTTCGGACTCGCAAACGTTATTTCGGGTCGTGCGCTTCAAAACGCTACAATATTCGCAATGAGCATAACCCCGTATATCAACTCGTCAATTATCATGCAGCTTCTCACCGTTGCGATTCCCGCATTGGAGAAGCTCGCAAAAGAAGGCGAAGAGGGTAGAAAGATAATCGGAAAATGGACAAGATTTGTAACAATAATCCTCGCATTCGTTCAGGCTGTGGGACTTTGGATTACAATCACCAGCGAAAAATCTTTCATTTCGTTCGTTGTTGTTGTTTTGACATTTACGGCAGGTACAACGTTCCTTATGTGGCTCGGTGAGCAGATTAACGATAAGGGCGTAGGAAACGGTATTTCTCTTATCATCTTCGCAGGTATCCTTTCGGGTCTCCCGTCAGGAATTCAGAGCATGGTTGCCAACGGCGCTAACTGGCTTGTGATGCTTATTATTGCGGTTATTGCAATTGTCATAATAGGTTTTATTGTTTTGGTTGACAGCGCAGAAAGAAGAATACCCGTTCAGTATGCAAAGAGAGTTGTCGGCAGAAAAATGTACGGCGGACAAAGCTCCAATATCCCCATCAAGGTTATGATGGCAGGCGTTATGCCTATTATCTTCGCGGTTTCGCTTATGGCGTTCCCCGCAACAATCGGTCAGATGTTCGGTATTACGGCATCCTCCGGCGGATTTATGGCAGGACTTATAAAATGGTTCTCACCCGGACATTGGTTCTATTCGATTTTCTACTTCATTTTGATTATTGCATTTACGTTCTTCTATACGGAAATTCAGTTCAATCCTATTGAAGTGGCAAACAACATAAAAACCAACGGCGGTTTTATCCCCGGTATCAGACCGGGTAAACCCACAAGCGACTTTATCGGTATGATATTGTCAAGAATCACATTAATCGGCGCTATCGTTATTGCTTTAATCGCAATATTGCCTACGTTCTTGACGGCAATCAATCCTGCGTTCTCATTCGGCGGTACTTCGCTCCTTATCGTAGTCGGAGTTGCTCTCGAAACGGTTAAGCAGATTGAATCGCAGATGTTAATGCGTCATTACAAAGGCTTTTTGGAATAAAACGGCGATTGGGTGATGACAGATGATATTAACGATTTTGGGAGCTCCCGGAGCAGGGAAGGGAACGCTTGCGCATGAGATTTCAAAGGCGCTTTCGATTCCCGCTATTTCGACAGGCGGACTTCTGCGTGATGAAATTGCTTCGGGCAGTGAAACGGGCGTTTATATAGATTCCCTCATTTCAAAAGGCAACTTTGTTCCCGACGATTTGATGGTGAAAATACTTTCCGAACGCCTTAAAAAGGACGACTGCAAGGACGGTTATATCCTTGACGGTTTTCCGAGAAATACCGATCAGGCATCACACCTTTTGGATTACGGTATCAATCTTACAAGAGCATTGCTCCTTAAGGTATCGGACGATGTGATAATCGACAGACTTTCGGGCAGACGCGAATGTGTATCATGCAGACAAACGTATCACATTACGCAGAATCCTCCGAAAAAGGAAGGTATCTGCGACTTGTGCGGCAGCGCACTTCGCACTCGCCCCGATGATAAAGCTGACATTATCAAAAAACGTCTCCAAATTTACCATAAGGAAACGGAACCCTTGATAGAGTTTTTCAAAAACCGTAATTTATTGTCGGAGGTTGACGGAACGGGAAGCGTTTCGCAGACCAAAAAGTCGGCATTTGAAATATTGGGTGTGGAATTATGATTTATATTAAAAACAAAAATGAAATACTTTTAATGAAAAAAGCCGGAAAAATCGCCAAAGGCGCGGGCAAGAGCGCGAGGAGGGGCGCGCTTGTAAAAGCGTGCGAGGCGGTTAGACCGGGAATTACGACAAAAGAGCTTGACGCCATTGCCGAAAAATTCATAAAAAAATGTAACGCAATACCTTCTTTTTATAATTACAACGGATACCCCGGAAATGTTTGCATTTCCATTAATGATGAAGTAGTTCACGGTATACCGGGAAACAGAGTTATCGAGGAAGGCGATATAGTTTCAATCGACTGCGGAGCTTGCTTCGGCGGTTATCACGGAGACTGTGCGGATACGGTTTTTGCAGGCAATGTATGCGACGAATGGAAACATCTCGTTGAGATTACCAAAGAAAGCTTTTATGTCGGAATAAAACAAGCGGTTGACGGAAACCGTATCGGCGATATTTCGTACGCTGTACAGAACTATGCCGAGAAAAACGGTTATTCAATCGTGCGTGAGCTTGAAGGGCACGGCGTGGGAACTCATCTTCATGAAGGTCCCTCCGTTCCGAATTTCGGAACGCCCGGAAGAGGCGC
>USLP01000328.1 GCA_900555525.1 uncultured Eubacteriales bacterium | reverse complement strand
CTGATGCCCCGCATATCCGCTTCCCCACAAAAATCCTTTGGGGAATGTGTAATCCTTTAATGAAAATACGTCGTACATTTTTTATCTCCTTATTTCATAATTTTTGTTTCGCATGATTCCGCAAGCGGTTTCATACAGCTTGTTTTATCCCACATAAAGCATTTGAGCGTATAAATATCGGAATCAGTCGCTATGCTGTAATTATAATAATTTTTTTGTCCCGCTTTCGCATTGTCTATGTCCATCTCGCTTAACGCCAAAAGTCTGCCGCCGCGGTCATAAGCGCCCGTAATGAGCGAAAAATTTGTTAAATCTCCGCTTTGGGTATTGTTTACGCAAACCTCTCCGTATACACCTGTGGCATCCTTGAATGCCGAAGCGTACAGAATTTTGTTTTCAAGGCTTACTTCGTGAACCTTATACGCAAGTATTCTTTTTATGTTATATTCGGTGTCATACGGTGTACCGCCCGAATAAGTCGCTGTTTGTGACGCTCTTATCGCAAAGTCTGAATCGCCTACGGATACAGGCTTGCTGTTATCTCGGAAAAACAGTTTTCCGTTATTATAAATCGACAATATTTTGTTGTCTATTCTAAACAGCAGACTTCTCTCGGCGGAGTCCGCGCCTGTCTCGTCATACAAATCACCGCGTACATTCCATGTAAGGTTATTAACATAGCATTCCTGCGATATGCCTGCCGCACGCTCCCAAAAGTAAAGGTGCAAATATCTTCCCGCCATTACGCCGCCGCTTTCACCTTTTTCGTTCCATATAGCATAATCATATATTTGCAGATTATCCTTTTCCGACGCTCTCACAGTATCTATCTCAAAAATATAGCTATCGTCCCATTCGCTTCTTTTGGGATATCCGATAGACGGCGTAAAAGCGAATCTGCCCATATCGCTCGTAATATTAAGCATTCCGTCCTGTATGGAAACCCCCGAATCGTCGTCCGACGGCTTCTTTTGCTGTGCGTTATCCGTCTGCACCTCCAACAATTTATATTTTTCGTCAAGCTGTTTTGTCGAGGTGTATTTTGAAAAATCATCATTCCATAAATAGTCGATTACAAAAGAACGGAAAAATGCGGGCGCTTCATTACCGTACCTATCAGTAACGCCGCTTGCGGAAAGAGTATATACAACTCCGTCAACAAGGTCATCCAAAGGACTGATTTCTACGGTTTTTCCGTCATGATTAATATTAATCACCGTATTTACGGCGGTATTGTTTTGCATAAGCTTTATGTTTCGCTTTGCGGAAGCTTCATCAACATAACCGTCAAACGTAATATTCATTTTCCTTGCCGTAAGCGTATAATCGCTCACATCGAAATCCTGATTTTTCGTTGCGCTCCATACAGCCTTATACGCTTTTATATTGTCAAGATACACTGCGCCGTTTCCGCTTGCAAAACCAAACGCTCCGTAGTCTCCCGCATACTTAAAGTCCTCATTTTCGGGTATCTCATACTTAAAGCTGCCATTATAATAAAATCTTAAAACATCGTTTACAGAGGGCGCGTTTCTTTCAGATATTTCCGTAATGCGAATTTTTTCATTTTGAAGCTCCGCAAGCGCCTCGTTTGCCCAGATTATCTGATTTACCCCTGTTTTCGTTATACCTGTTGACGGTAGTTCAGCCGCTCCTTCCCAAGGAATCCATGTTCCCCATCTTACAGTTCCGCAGTATCCTGTAAACTTATGCGGTTGATTTATAACTGTTTGAAGCTGACCGCTTCTGCCGTTCGTTACCTCATAGCTTAATATGTAGCTGTCATATTTCAGTGCATTTTCCTCGGCGTTCTTATTTACCAAAAACCAATCTGACTTTGCCGCCGTAAGCTTCATGACGGTATTTGTTCCCTCCGTATAAAGCGACACGGTTTCGTCCGTCGCTTCCATGCGATTTGATACGTTATTCTCAAGCTTATTGAAATAATTCCAGGACGTATGCAATTCGTCATTTGTTCCGTAACCTTCAAAATCATCTTGAAAAAGCATTTCAAAGACAACAGCCTTATCAAATAACACCTTGCCTTTCAAAACCGCCTTCACAAAATAGCTGTGAGAAAGATTGAATTTTCCGCTTTGCGGCGATATTCTTATCCTCTTTCCGCAATTTTCAAGTGTAACCTCCGCTGAAATCTCTGTATTATCAAAACGGTCGGTAACAGTAACCTTCGGAATCTCATCTGCCGCCCTGTTAAGCTCGAGCTCAATGAAATCCTCGGTCGCATACTGCTTTAAAACCGAAACGCTATAGCGCATTTTTGCAATATCAATCTTTGCAAGCTCGGGATTAGCTTTTACTATCGCACTATCCTTTGAAAACGTATAATCGCCGTTATCAATATCCGTAAAGCCGGGATCATAATTTGTGAACGTATTGTTCTCGATATTGCAGTATTTTAAATCATATATCGAAATCGTATCATTAAAGCGCTCCTTATTATCCCAAAAAACGCAATAATTTCCCTTTACTTTTGTGGCGGGAAGCCAAGCCTCAGAAACTCTTTCCTCAAGCTCTTTTGCAA
>USLP01000327.1 GCA_900555525.1 uncultured Eubacteriales bacterium | reverse complement strand
CGGGCGCTTCGCCGATTCGGTTGTTGAAGAGACGAACGGGTACGGCGACGTGCTTTAGGTGCATTCCTATAAGCGTGCTTCCTATATCAAGCCCTGCGTCCGCTTTTATAAATTCAACGGCAACGGGATCGGTTAAGTTTTCATATGCCGAGGTTGCCCACGAGCCGCCTGCCTTGGGCTTCGGAACAACGCTTACGATTTCAAAGCCGTGCTTTAAGGCAACCTCGCGCTCAACTATAAGCGCACGGTTTAAATGCTCGCAGCACTGGCACGCTATATCTATTTTATGCTCCTTAAGTATGGGGTAAATCCCTTGGAAAACCGCCAAAGCTATATCATATGCGCTGTGGCTTCCGATATTAAATCCGCCTATTTCGCTTGACGAACAGCCGATAACCACAAGGTCTCCCTCATGTAATTTTGCCGTTTCCAAAAGCTCCGTTATTGCCTTTTTTGATTGATTTGTTATTTTTTCAAGCATTTTTTATACTTCCCTTCTTTGGCATCGGAAACTAAAAACCGATTGTATTCTGACGCCTAATACCGTATTATCACGCAAGAGCGCCTGCAAGCGAATGGATTTTCTCCTCGGAGGCATCCTCCTCGCTGAAGAAATGTTCGTTGTAGTAATGACGTATAATATCGCGTCTTGTAACTATTCCCATAAAGGTGCCTCTGTCGTCCACGACGGGAACATAGTTCTGATCCATCGCCCTTATAAGGAGAGTTTCCATAGACGCCGTAATGAGTACGGGCGGCGTTTTGTCTATTTTAATAACGTCCTTGATTTTTTTGTTTTCTATATTTCTGGGGTTTATTTTTGTAAGCTCTTTTTCTTCATCATCTATAATATACCAAAGGAAATCGCCCTCCGATATGGAGCCTGCATATTTTCCGTCATTTGTTATAACAGGTATCGAGGTGTACCCGTGAAATTTCATTTTTTCTATTCCCTGCCGTAAAGTGTTATCCTCATACAAAAAAGCAACGTTGCACTTAGGAACAAGGAAGAAAGCTATATTCATAATCTCCCAACCTTTCTTAACTTGTATGTATTTGCAATTATATTATTACAATTATATTATACTGTATGATTGTGTTTTTTTAAAGGAGAATTTATAAATTTATTATGAATTTTTACAGAGTCATTAGGTATTAAACTACCTGTGCTTAAGGTAATAGAATAAATATTGCTGTGCGATTCCCGAAAGCGAGCCGAACATATCCCAAGACGCCGACTTTATATCTGCTTCCTTTACGCTGTACAGGCTGTCCATCGCCTTTTTTATCCATGTGTCGGTCGGAAAAGCGTCAAAAAAGCCGAACGCAAACAGACAAACACAGTCGGCAACCTTATCTCCCACACCTTTAATCGTAAGGAGACGGCTTTTCACTTCGGGGTATGTGAGGTTTTTAAGCTCGTCATAGTTTATTTCGCCCGAATTTACTTTTCTCACAGCGTCTATGATATATTCCGCACGGTAACCGCTTTTTACGGGTTCGAGCGAAAATATATCGGCATTTATCATTTCTTCGGGCTTTGGAAAGGCATAGCGCACCTTGCCCTTGTATTCGATTTTTTTGCCGAAAAGCTCCGCAGTTTTTTCAACGCATTTCGCAATCCTGGGTATACTGCTCCTTTGAGAATATATAAATGTAAGAAGCATTTCAAAAAAATCCTGCTTTAAGATGCGTATTCCGCGCCCGAATTCCATGGCGGATTTCATAACCGAATCGCCCGAAAGCGCAGTTTCGGTTTCTTTATAATCTCTTTTTAAATCGAAAAAGCTTACAAGCGTATCCGAGGACAGCGAGGGATATGACGTAACCCTATATCCTTCGCTTTGCTTTTCTATTTCTATAACGCTCCCGAACGCAACGCCCGTACGTATATTGCCGTCCGTTTCAAAGAAACGAAAGCTTTGACCGCAGTCGAAAATCAGTTCGGGTTTAAAATAATCGTTGTTTTTTATAAAAATTCCGTTTTCTGTTTCGGTGTACTCCATTTTCGGCATACCTCCTCCCCGAATTTTATTATACTACGATTATAAAAAATTGTCAATAAAAGTTGAAAAATACCGCCCAAAAATACACAAATTTAATAAAAAGAAAATATTTTTAAAAAATTTAGCAAAAAAAGATTGACAATATCAAAATATTATATTATAATACATTATGTGAGTTAATGATAAATTCGTCCGTGCAGTTATATCTGCATAACGGGAGGGAGGGACATCAACATGGCTGAAATCAGATTAAAAGATAACGAATCTTTGGATAACGCTCTTAAAAGATTTAAGAGACAGTGCGCTAAAGCAGGTGTATTGTCGGAAATCAGAAAAAGAGAACATTACGAAAAACCAAGCGTAAAGAGAAAGAAAAAATCTGAAGCCGCTAGAAAAAAGGCTAAGAAATACTAATACCTTCACAAGTCATTTCTTGCCTGAGCAGGCAGCTTAGTCAAGGCTTCACGAATAGAGGTGAATAAAAATGGCAATAAAAGAAAAGTTGATGGCAGACTTCAAAGAAGCTATGAAGGCTCAC
>USLP01000326.1 GCA_900555525.1 uncultured Eubacteriales bacterium | reverse complement strand
TGCGGCGGCGCTTGCCGTATTTTCTCCGTATCGAATGGAAAGACTCATGGCTTTTACGGACCCGTTTAAGTATAAAATGGACGAAGGCTATCAGGTTGTTCAGTCGCTTTATGCTATAGGAAGCGGCGGACTGGCGGGAGTCGGTCTCGGCAGAAGCCGTCAGAAATATCTGTACATACCCGAACCGCAGAACGACTTTATTTTTTCGATAATATGCGAAGAACTCGGATTTATCGGAGCTGTACTTGTTATTGTGCTTTTTGCTCTCCTTTTGTGGCGTGCGGTTAAAATTGCGATAAACGCTCCCGACAGATTTTCGATGCTTTTGGTTTTCGGACTTATTTCCGTTACCATTGTGCAGGTTATGCTGAACATTGGCGTTACAACGTCATGCGTACCGAACACGGGTATACCGCTGCCGTTTTTCTCGGCGGGCGGAACGTCGTTTATTTTCCAGATGATTTCCATGGGACTTATACTTAACGTTTCATCACAGGCTAAAGTCGTGCTTGAATAAGGAGAACTGATATGAGAGTTTTGATTTCGGCAGGCGGAACGGGCGGTCATATAAATCCGTCCTTGGAAACAGGTCGTTATATATTGGAACAAAATGAAAAAAATAAAGTCCTTTTTATAGGAGCAAACGGCAGTATGGATAAAAAGCTGTACAAAAACGCTCCCGGCGAATACCGCTTATTTAACGCTAAAGGACTTGACAGGAAAAATCTTTTGAAAAATTTTTCCGTATTAAATGAGGATTACAGGGCATATAAGGATATAATAAAGGCTGTGGACGAATTTAAGCCCGATATAGGAATTTCAGGCGGAGGATATATAAGCGCCGCCGCTATGCTCGCTCTTAAAAAACGGAAAATTCCGTTTATCGTGCAGGAGCAAAACGCAATTCCCGGTCTTACAACAAAGCTTTTGTCCCGCTGGGCGGTGAAATATGCGTATGCCTTTTCTTCGGCAAACGAACTTTTGAAATATCCCAAAAGGGGAGTTTTTACGGGCAATCCCGTAAGAAAAGAATTTTTGCAAGACGATAAACAGTTCGCACGCATTAAACTCGGACTGCCCCAAAATGCCAAAATTATACTTTGCTTCGGCGGAAGCCTGGGCGCAAAAAAGATAAATGATGTTATTTTGGAGCTTATTCCGAAAATCACACCTCAAAAAGATGTTATTCTTGTAGTGGGTGCAGGGAATTATTACTATAAAAATTATAAAGAATTTTTGGGAAAATACGACAATATAATTATCAAAGAATATATAGAAGATATGCCGCTTTGGCTTAATGCCTGCGACTTTGCCGTAACCCGTGCGGGCGCAATGACGGTTTCGGAGCTTTGCGCCGTAAAAAAACCGTCCGTTTTGATACCGTCTCCGAACGTTACGGCAGACCACCAAACGAAAAATGCAAGCGAGCTTGCACGTGTCGGAGGAGCGGTTTTGCTTCCCGAAAGCAAGCTTGATGCCGAATCGCTTTACAGTATATTCGAGAAGCTTATAAAAAGCGATACAAAGCTTTCCGAAATGGAAAAAGCCCTCGAGCCTTTATCGGTAAGTGACGGCGCAAAGAGAATATACTCCGTTTTGGAGGAGGTTTTGGCACAAAAACCGTAAAAACACATATAATAGCAGTATAAAATGCTATTGAAAGGTGTGTTTGGTTGATGAATTATATTGTAAACGGCGGAAAAAAACTGCATGGGGATATAACCGTATCGGGTTCAAAAAACGCTGTTTTGCCGATACTTGCCGCATCAATTGTAACAAAAAAGAAAATTGTTATACATAACTGCCCCCGTTTGTCGGACGTTGCCTCCACCATAAAAATTTTACAGTACATAGGCTGTGAGGTAATTTATGACAAGGGAACGCTGGCGATAGACGCAGAAAACGTTTCGTTAAGACCTGTGCCTAAAGAGCTTATGTCGGCTCTTCGGTCATCTGTGATTTTCCTGGGCGCTTTTGTTGCGCTTTCGGGCGAGGCGGATATTTCCTATCCCGGCGGCTGTGAACTCGGCAAACGTCCGATAGATATACATATCGATATCTTAAAGGAAATGGGCGTCGATATTACCGAAGAGGACGGCAGTATAAAGTGTAAATCCGAAAAAATAAAAGGCGGAACATATACTTTGCCGTTTCCGAGCATAGGCGCAACCGAAAATATTCTGCTCGCATCGCTTCGTGCGGACGGAGACGTAACGATAAAAAATGCGGCAAACGAACCCGAAATAAAAGAGCTTGCCCGTTTTCTGATACGTGCGGGCGCAAAAATCCACGGCGCAGGAACAAGCGTTATAACCGTAAGTCCGTGTCATGAGTTTGAGTCGTGCGAATTTACGGTATGCTCCGACAGAATAGAAGCGGCAACCTTTATGGCGTGCGCCGCCGTTACGGGAAGCACGATAAATATCAAAAAAGCTCCCGTATCGGATATGAAAAGCGTTATAAACGCATTTTCAAAAATGGGCTGTCATGTGCTTTGCGCAAAAAAAGAAATGACGATAATTTCACCCAATAAGCTTAATCCCGTTGATATGCTTTCC